>CANNJG010000084.1 GCA_947504795.1 Legionellaceae bacterium | reverse complement strand
CGCGCCATTCGTATCCATCAAAATTTGATCGCCAGACCGCAATTGAGTGATTTCCAACGTAAAGAAGCCTTAATGGCACTCGGACAGGATTATATGTCAGCAGGTGTATTTGATCGCGCAGAACGTATTTTTTTAGAAGTGGTAACATTATCGGGTGAACGTGAAATCGGAAGTTTGAAAGGTTTGCTGGCGATTTATCAACAAGAGAAAGCCTGGGAAAAAGCGCTGGATATTGTGCAACAAATTGAAGCGTCTACGGGTATTTCCATGCAGATCGAAGCGGCACATTATTACTGTGAAATTGCCACACAAGACTTGAAGAAAAAACACCAAGATAAAGCGTATCAATCGATTAAAGAAGCTTTAGTCATCGATCCACGTTCGGTGCGTGCTAGCTTGATGCTGGCTAATCTGGAAATGCAAGCCGGGCGTTACCGTCCTGCCATTCGTGCGCTCAAACGTGTGCCTGAGCAAGATCCTGAATTCTTAAATGAAATCATCGAACCATTGGTTCAGTGTTATCGTGAAGTAGATGCAATGGATGAATGTATTGATTATTTAGAACAAACCTTAGCGGATCATCCGCGCGCCTCGGTGATTTTCGTGATTGGTGATTATTTGAGCTCTGAAAAATCGGTAGATTTTGCCATTGATTATGTTTCAGGACATTTGGGCCGTTATCCTTCGATTCGAGGATTGAATCGTTTGATTTATTGGCATCTAGAGTCCGCTCATGGAAAAGTACGTGATAAACTTCAAATGTTGTACGCGATTACCTCAAAATTTTTAGAAAATAAGCCTATTTATCGCTGTGGACAATGTGGTTTTGGCGGTAAGTTATTGCATTGGCAGTGTCCCAGTTGTAAGCAATGGGGAAAAACAAAACCTATACATGGTTTGGAAGGGGATTAATGAATTCGAAACAGTTAATTGTAGCTCTGGATTATAACGACGCGTCTCAAGCATTAACCTTAATCGATCAATTAGATCCAAAATGGTGTGCTGTGAAAATAGGAAGTGAACTTTTTTTACGGACGGGCCCTGAGTTTGTGCGTGGAATCGTGAAAAAAGGTTATCGTATTTTCTTAGATCTGAAGTTCCATGATATTCCAAATACAGTCGCACAAGCCTGCACCGCTGCAGCGGATCTGGGTGTGTGGATGGTTAATGTGCATGCGTCAGGCGGCCTGGCAATGCTGCAAGCAGCGCATGACGCTATTATGACTTACGGACCCCATCGACCGTATTTAATTGCGGTTACCGTTCTAACGTCTTTACGTCAAGCCAATTTGGCCGGAGTCGGAATTCAAACAACCCTTCTCCAGCAGGTTGAACGCTTAGCTTTGTTAGCGCACGAAGCAAGATTAGATGGGGTCGTATGCTCTGCGTGGGAAGTTGCACATGTGAAAGCGATAGGGGGTCAAACCTTTTTAACAGTGACCCCTGGGATCCGTCTGCCCGGTGATGCTGTGGATGATCAAGCACGGGTGATCACACCACAAGAAGCACTGAATTTTGGGAGTGATTTTTTGGTGGTTGGACGCTCGATTACGCGCGCGGCGGATCCGGCTGGGGTGATTAAGTCACTTTTGTCTTTGAAGCCAGTATGAGTCATAGTTGAACTATCCTCGACATATTGCGTCTTTCGCGGCGCAGCGAAGCTATTCAAGATTGCATCCACGTGACTCAAGGTTGATACGCTGTGCGCGTAAAGACGATTATTTTCTGTCATTACACGGTTTTTCATTACTGGAATCGCTCATTGTTTTACTCCTTATATCGATGCTTTTTGCCATCGCTGCACCGTTCACCACCGATTGGTACCAGCAACGTTATGCGATGATAATCATCACGGATATCAAACAAGCCTTGCATCAGGCGCAAACTGAAGCGATGACGAGCGGCAAAACGGTGCGCCTAGTGCCTTGTGTTGGGTGTACGCGCTGGTCTCAAGGGATGGCACTGATATCGGAACAAACGAGCGATATTTTCTATGAATGGCGTTGGCCAAAATCCACTTGCACGGTATCTTGGCACGGATTCATAGCGGATCATTATCTGCGTTTTTCACCGGATCTACGTCACGCAGCACTGAATGGTTATTTTACGATTCACTCTGCACACCAATCAGGATGGAAGTTGATGGTCAATCGTTTGGGCTATTCGCGAATGGTGGTGATTTAGGTATAATCCTAGAAAAGCAGTTAAGGGCTGTTGACAATAACGTTTAATAAGAGGTCTTGTCGGTGTTATCTCCCCCCAAAGAATTATTACCCTGGTTAACGTGCACGACTTATTTGACAAAAAAACTGCATGCAACGTCGGGTAATACTGCACTCCAGGTATTGCAAGAGCAATGGCTTGAGGTAGCGACGCCTTGGGACCAACAGGTATTACAGCTTGCACCCGAACGGGTGCTGCATCGTGATATTCTGATGCTTGCAGAGGCGCGACCTTGTTGGTTTGCTCGAACGATTTTACCTGCCGCAACGTATCAAAGTGAGGATGGGTTATTTTCGCGGTTGCGGGATGAGCCTTTAGGTAATTTGATTTTTCAAGGCAGTGCGATACAGCGGTTAGAATTACGCCATTATCCTATAGTGATGACAGATCCTGAATATGCATGGATTCCTGAGGGGCAGCATCAACAACGGACTCCTCTATGGGTCCGTTTAGCAACCTTTCAGGTCCTTTCATCTCAGGCTCTGTTTTATCTGTTAGAAATTTTATTGCCAGAACTAGAGAGGTATTGCAAATGAATGCTTATGGACGACTCATGCGCATGGATAAACCAGTCGGAACCGCATTATTATGGGCACCTACGGGGTGGGCATTATGGTTAGCCAATCATGGCGCGCCCAGTGTATCGTTGGTTTTTTATTTTTTTCTAGGGACGGTGCTCATGCGTGCCGCAGGCTGTGTCGTCAATGATATGGTCGATCGCTCAATTGATAAGCAAGTCAAACGGACGCGTTTACGCCCGCTCGCGAGTGGCGAATTGCGCTCGATACAAGCGCTGTGTGTTTTGGCTGGATTATTAGGATTAGCGGGGTTGATTGCACTGCAATTACCCCGTGCTTGCTGGTTGGAAGCATGTATAGCGTTAGGGATTACGTGTCTTTATCCCTTTGCTAAACGTTGGTTGCAAGCACCGCAATTGATGCTGGGTTTGGCATTTTCTATGGGGATCCCGATGGCTTATACTGCTTCCGGTGCTGTGTTTGATCCGACTATGGTTTTATTATGTGTGCTCAATTTTTTATGGATTTTGGCTTACGATACCCTATATGCCTTAATGGACCAAGAAGATGATTTACGTATCGGCGTCCACTCAACTGCAATATTGTTCTGTTCACACTTACCTAAGATTATGGTGTTACTGCAAATCGGGTTTCATGGACTATGGTTATATTTAGGGATGACGCGGGTGGTCTCTGAATGGTTTGATGTGTGCTGGGTAGTGGGGGTAGGTATTTTAAACTATCAACATACATTGCTCCAAAAACAGACGGTAGACGCCTATTTACAAGCATTTTGGTGGCACGCAGGGTATGGATTGTTGATGTGGATAGCATTGTTATAACTCGCACAGCTATGAAATGTAGCCAAAAAATAAGATCAGCACTTGTGCATCCTTCGCATTTAACCTCACATCGTGTATAATATCTGCCTTATCTTTTATTCTGGAGTACACGTATGTCTGTTGAATTGACTTTATCGATTATTAAGCCCGATGCGGTGGCTAAACATGTGATTGGCCAGATTTATTCTCGTTTTGAACAAGCTGGATTACACGTAGTTGCGGCAAAGATGCGTCATTTATCGCGTTCTGAAGCCGAAGGCTTCTATGCGGTCCATAAAGAGCGCTCTTTCTTCAACGATTTGGTTGCATTTATGATTTCTGGTCCGGTAATGATTCAAGCCTTGAAAGGATCCAATGCCATTCAAACGCATAGAGATCTCATGGGTGCGACCAATCCAAAAGATGCGGCTCCCGGTACCATTCGCGCTGACTTTGCGGATAGCATTGATGCGAATGCGGTTCATGGTTCTGATAGTGCTGAAACAGCAGTGCAAGAAATTGCTTATTTCTTTGAACCCGAAGAAATTGTTGGGCATTGATTCGCTATCATGAGCGTATTACTTGCACATAAAGCAAACCTTCTAGACTTCAATACGTCACAGATGTGTGATTTTTTTGAGGAGCTGGGAGAAAAACCCTTTCGTGCGCAGCAAGTGATGCAATGGATCCATCAATTCGGTAAGGTTGATTTTGCTGAAATGACGAATCTTAGCAAAGCGTTACGCATCAAATTAGCAGAATCAACTGAGGTTAGGCTACCTGAAATCGTTGCGGATCAAGTCTCTCAAGACGGTACACATAAGTGGTTGTTAAAGCTTAGTTGTGGAAATTGCATTGAAACCGTATTTATCCCAGAAGCCAAACGCGGTACTTTATGCGTGTCTTCGCAGGTTGGTTGTGGGTTAAATTGCAGCTTTTGCTCAACCGCAAAACAAGGATTTAATCGCAACTTATCAGCGGCAGAGATCATCGGTCAGGTATGGGTAGCCGCGCGTTCATTATCTCAAGAACACAAGGCGCATGATAAACGCATTACTAACGTCGTGATGATGGGGATGGGTGAGCCACTGTTGAATTTTGAACCAGTTGTGACCGCTATGGACATCATGATGGACGATTTTGCGTATGGTCTATCTAAACGCCGCGTGACATTGAGTACCTCAGGCGTGATTCCTGAGATGAAACGCTTACGCGAACGCAGTCCAGTCGCCTTGGCGGTTTCTCTCCATGCGCCGACGGATGAATTACGAGATATATTGGTTCCGATTAACAAAAAATATCCATTAGTAGACTTAATGGCGATGTGTCGTGATTATTTTAAAGATGAACCACGACGTGTGGTTACCTTCGAATATGTCATGCTGAAGGGGGTCAATGATCAACCCGAGCATGCGACTGCGCTGATCCGCTTATTAAAAGATGTGCCGTGTAAAGTGAACTTGATTCCTTTTAATCCTTTTCCAATGACTCAGTACGAATGTTCCTCGACACAAGCTATTTTAGATTTTCGTGATAAGCTTGTGGCAAAAGGTATTAACACCATCACTCGTAAAACCCGGGGAGATGATATAGATGCGGCTTGTGGTCAACTCGCGGGTAAAGTCAATGATCGAACGAGTCGTTCGCAGCGATGGAAAAAATTGAATTTTACTCGGATTGAAGCAGTATGACTCCTGCCAAAGAAAAAGTAATTATCATGATCCCGACTCATAATGAAGCGTTGGTGATTGAAGACACGATTCAACAAGTGCTTGCTCATACGCGTGAGTTAGATAATTTTAAAGTGGAGCTGTTGATTTTTGATAGCGCGTCGACTGATGAGACTCGGACAGTTGTACAAAAGTTGATGCTTAAGTATCCAGAGCACGTGCATTTACAAGTAGAAGCGCAAAAAACCGGATTGGGCTCGGCGTATTTGCAAGCGATGACCTTTGCATTGCAACAACTGCACGCGGATATTGTCGTTGAATTTGATGCGGACTTGTCACATCAACCTAAATATATCCCGCCGATTCTTGATAGGCTAAAAACCTGTGATGTGGTTGTCGGAAGTCGTTATGTGTTAGGGGGAAGCATTCCTAGTAACTGGCGCTTGCACCGCAAGTTGTTGTCGGTGTTGGGTAATCACACTGCACGCTTATTGCTAACAAGACGCTATCAAGATTTTACCAGTGGATTTCGTGCAACACGACGCTGTATTTTAGAACAAACTTTACCCGATACTTTTTTATCAAATCATTTCGCTTATAAATTACATTTTATGTGGTTGTTGCATCAAAAGCACGCTCATATCCTTGAGTTTCCAATCGTTTTTCAGGATCGCGAAAAAGGGACCAGTAAATTACCCGCTAATAGCATCAGAGATGCGCTGCGGGTATTGTTCATCATTCGTTTGGGATTGATTAAAACGCGTCTTATGCTTATGAGGCAGCGGTAAAACTCATCCGCGCGACTTGGTAATAATATGTTCGGATTTGAGCAAGCTCTCCTTGGCTGACTCCCCATATCTTTTTGATCTCAGATACCGGTGTGATGAAACGCTGCTTACGCAATGCATCGGGTGTTTTTCCAATTAAAATAACAAGCTTATTCTGTAGGTGAGGGTAGGGGTACCAATACTGAAACATCAAACTATTGTAACCCAAGGGATCCGCCCCATAGATTGGGAATGCGGGTTGTTGCGGACGGTGTTGCAATAATTTGGCCTGATAAAACGTTAATTCACTGGCAATACTGTAACTATCAAGCGGGATGATAATGGGTTGTTCCTGTTGGGCTATGGCAATTTGGGTTGCAAGGGTATAAATCTGTGTTGTGAGGTTGTCCCAAGAAATCATTTTACTCAATATCATTTGGTTGATAAGTTTCGGTTGGCCGAACGTCATGCAAAATAATAAACTAGCATAGCCGATGATCAGTAAAACGCCTGTTTGATACCAGCATTGCACTGTGCGCGCATGATGATGCATAAGGATTGCTAACCAGGGGATTATCCCTAACAAGCTAGGCCCTATCCAGTTAGATTTAATATCGCGCGTGATACTAAAAAATAAGAACACAGAGAGTGGTAGACAAGTGAAGTACTGAAACATGCGAATCGATGTCAATGGCAGAGAGGTGTGATGGGTCGCATTTCGGAACAGTTTATAGAAACCCATTATCCCAATGGGGGTT
Organism: Legionellaceae bacterium; assembly: GCA_947504795.1. Classification (GTDB taxonomy): domain Bacteria; phylum Pseudomonadota; class Gammaproteobacteria; order Legionellales; family Legionellaceae. Next base: position 1,547 of record CANNJG010000084.1, on the reverse strand, counting down.
AAAAAACAGCCTAACAACCCCAGTAATTCATGGAGAGAAAAGTGAAACTCGCCTTGAAACCTGCGGGTACTTTGAAAAGCAAACGACACCCAGTCGTGGGTGATATTCCAGTAAATCACCGGGGTAAACAGTAACCCAATGATTCCCAGAGCGAGATAGGGTTCTTTTTGGCGCAGCCAAACGCGTGCGGTAGGAACGGTTAGAACATATAATCCTGTCGTAGCTATGACTAGGACCATGGTGTATTTAGACAGTAAGCCTAAACCAATTGCAATACCCGCATAATACCAAGCACGCTTCTGGTGCCGACACAGTGCTCGATAGAGATAATACAACGCAGCAGACCAGCAAGCAATTAATGGTAAATCAGGGGTAATGATGAGTGAGTACAAAAAAAAGAAAGGTAAAATAGACAAAAGCAATACGGAATAAGGGCCACAGCCACGTTGGATAAGTTCGCTCCATTGATAACTATAATACATCGCAATACCCCAGCATATGAATGCTGGGAACCGGACGCCAAATTCAGTAAGTCCGAATAAGATTGTGGATAATTTAATGAGAAGGGCGACCATGACAGGGTGATCGAGGTAGCTCCAATCGAGGTGCATGGCGTAATTCCAATAGTAGGCTTCTTCCGCTAGTAGATCGTGGTGACCAATGAAAAATACACGTAAAGCTAGTGCGATCGATACAATACTGTAGAAGATCATTGTATTTTTTGATGGGATGGTTAATATCATGATAATTGAGTTGGAATGCGTGGACGTATGATAGCATTTATAGCGTCGCTCGCGTAAGGGGAAATATGAAGTACTGGCTAATGAAATCGGAACCGTCTTGTTTCAGTATTGAGGATCTTAAACAATCTTCCAAACAAACGGCACATTGGGATGGCGTGAGGAATTATCAAGCTAGAAATTTTATGCGAGATATGCAGATCGGGGATAAGGTTTTTTTCTATCACTCAAATTGTCAGCCGCCCGGGATTGTGGGGATTGCTGAGGTCATCAAAACAGCGTATCCCGATTTCACGGCGTGGGATCCGAATTCGGAACATCCCGACCCCAAGAGTACACAAGAGAACCCGCGTTGGTTTATGGTTGATATTTTCTTCAAGCAAACATTTCCTAAGATCCTTGCGCTTGAAGAATTAAAACGCTATCCGCAACTAGACAAGATGCTGTTATTACGCAAGGGAAATCGTTTGTCGGTATTACCGGTTAGTGAGAAAGAATGGTGTTTTATTCGGGAATTAGCGAAAGATCTTGCTGAAAAAATTAACTATACCCATCGGACCTGAAGATGCCAACTATGTACGTTTTAGGCGTTGAAAATTATCATTAATGTGGCGCCGCATAATATCTAAATACAAGCCGATATTGTCAAAAAATCCAAGAATAGCTTCCGTAAAGTCAGAAAATTTTGGGTAATATCGGTTATTGTTAATCAGCACCCCAAAGGGACCTTTCCGACCGCACCCTAATGGACCCACCAAAACCGCACCTTAATGGACCCAGGGTAACCGCACCCTAATGGACCCACTT
>CANNJG010000083.1 GCA_947504795.1 Legionellaceae bacterium | reverse complement strand
GGAATAAAGGGTGCGTTTGCTTAACAAGAGCGGTATGAATCGAGAGGTTCACGTAGCGTTCTGTGAGAGGCTGGAGGGGAAGTTCCTCCGGTCTACTCGACCTTGACCATTCTCAATCTAAATGAAAGGCAAAAGATTATCTTGAACTGTTTAGGAGACCGCTACTGGGGTGTTTATTCGTAAAATCAGGTGCGGAATCCGGGCTAATTGAGTTGATCTATTTCTTAATTTCGTTAGATCTTTTTCTTGGAGCGGACAGATTGATTTAATATAAATCATGTTAATTGAAAATTATGGGGAATTTGCTGCGGAATATAGGTTTAAAATAAGACTTTAATATCCCCAAGCGTTGGGAAAGACACTAATTTGAGAACTATCAAAATAATAAAAAAACAACAGGTGCAATAAAAAATGGTTAAGTACGTCGCTACCCACTCTTTTAGTTTTCCGCCTTTAGGAAGTGCAAAACCTGCCTGCTGATTCCCACGATTTTTCCATCGCTGTTGAGGCAAACGAAATACAATATAAATTTTAATAAGGGTACTCATAAATTGATTAATATAAACCAAAAATGGAAACGTTATATCTAGGCGCCGAGCATGAACAAATAACATACACGAAACACAAAGGCGTGAAAGTGCAATCCAGAGAAGGGCAGCCCAAAGAAACCCCCAACCTTGAGTGAATCCGATGATAATAACCATCATATGACCAATCAGCATCGTCCAAATAGCGCACCTTTGATCGATTAAACACCACCATATAAAAAGCCCGGTCGTTTTCGGTCCAAGCTTAATAGCACGCGCGCCATTGCGTAAGGTATTGCCATTCCATCGTCGAAGGTTTTCTTTCATCCGATCGAATGGGTTACCTTTAATATATTCGATAGTGACGGTGACTGCGTCAGGAATATACAGCATCTCCGCGCCCTCTTTTAGAAGATAATACCAAGTGCTTTTATCATCACCCGAAAGAAATCGATACTCGCCCCATAACCAATGCGTGAGGTGATCACTTTCTATTATTTTAATAAAGTCAGGCTCGCAGAGGTGTTTCCCTCTAAAAATCGACATTCTTCCGGTTAAGGTTAAAATTTTATTGGAAAGAGAATAGGAACGCATGGTGAAATCACGTTGTGCAAAGCGCATATCGAGCCATTTTTTTATCCAGGTGGGTCCTTGTATAACAACGGCATCTTCATGCGTCGTAAGCGCTTGCATCTTAGGATAAAGTTCAAAAAATGGTAGACATAATTGCAAGCAGCCGGATTTAAAAAAAGTGTCGCCGTCCATAAACACAACTAAGTCCTCAGCTTTTAACCCATGGCGTATAATGGCTCTTAACGTTTCAGCAATGGCATGGCGTTTTCCTGGCTGTTTTTGTCTAATAATAACGACTTCTAATGGAAAATCTGTGGTTTTTTGAGCAAAGAAATTTTCAATAAAAGATTCATCTTTATCTGCGCCTGTTCCGATGAATAATTTTACCGGGATCAATAAGGGGGCGCATTCATCTAAAATAGACTGTAAAACGATCTCAGTGGTTGCTTGTAGCTCTTGATACGTCGTCATCATAAAAAATAAACGCTCCGGTCGCCAACCGCATGCCCATAAATGATTTGCTTTTATTCGGCGTTTTGGAAACACAATCCGTCCGTAAATAAAGGAACGAATAATATGATTTAACCACCAGCAGTTGCGCCAAATACCAATGATACCAAAACTTATCATGGCCGTTTGCGCTTCATAACAATCTGTGACGTACTTAGGTAAGTGTAGAGTTGCCACCAAAAAAACAATCAAATACAGCAAAAGGTAAAGTAGATCGGGTGATAACCACCGAAACGCGGGGGGCTGACTCCTATGTTTTATCGGGGTGGGATCTAGGGCTGCCATAATAATCTACGCGCCATGATAAAGCTTAACCAAGGGGTGCGTTTGCTCTTTTCAACAAGCGACCATAGTCTTGGGTCGGGTTTGTCTTGATTAAGCGTGTAATAGGTCACAATAGTGGATGCAGCTTTGGTTACATCAAATTGGCCCCCGAGCTGAGCATAAGTAAATCCATTCTTTGCGCGGAGTTTATCAATATTGGCTTGAGAATATAAAAATTCACCTCCGATGTGATGGGTTAATATTTTATCGCTTAAAAATATAAAGGCTTGTTGGGTGGGGTTATGACAACAACTTGAGATTAAGCTAATTTCTAACCAAGGTTGCAGCACATAATTATGATAATACAATGACCTGCGCTGCGTATAATCCACTGATAGACCGGACTGAGAATTTAAGTTAAGAGTTGCATAGTGTTCTGCATTGTTCAAGTCACGCAACCAGTCCTGATTTAGCTGTAATACTTTGTCGAGTAATAACAGCATTTTTATTTGATGAATGCGGTGATTATTTATTCTCGTCTGGTTACCAAATGTCCAGGCTATTTTTTTTTGGCGTATGCGATCAAACCAACGTAATATCTGCTGTTTATCAGGATAGGATAAATCACAAGAAATCAAATCATAAGCCCAAATCATCCCCTCGAGTTTTGTTTCATCTATGGGATTGCCTGTGGGTTGATTGACGCGAGCCCATTCCAATAGGGTCTTTTTTGTTTTATTAAAATAGGATTTATTATGAGTTAATCGGTAGGTAAGAGCCAAAACCGCACTGTTCTCGGCATCTTTAAATGCTTCTCTTGAGGCAACGAGCCCTGGATCGTCAAGCTTTATTTTGCCGGCACTACTTAATGTTGAGACAGGATGGGCGCGTCTATTCCGTATGTTTTTAGACACGTGCTGTAAATTGGCTATAAGGTCTTCGGGCGCTAAAAGTGATGGGTTTACCACGGTAGTTGTCGCTGGCCATAACAAAGGATGACAGATGGGGGGCGCTGTTAGTGCAAATCCTCTTGCGGATAACATCAGCAGCCCTATCACCGCATATAAGCTATTTTTATTGTGAGCGCGATCCATATTGCTTACCAACAAATCCCTAAGTATTGCTCTGATTTTGGAAATTTCTCACGTATGCGTACCAAATCAACAATAACTTGGTTTTGAGTCAGGTTATCCAAAACGGATTCAAATTCAGTTGCTTTATTGCCAATAACAATCGTTTGAGAACGCGCTAATAATGCACCAATACTGTCTACCATTAAATCCGATATATGCGGAATATGGTTTAACAAATAATCACGATTGGTACCGTGTAACTTAGAGGCCGACACATTTTTATCAAATATGAGGATCTGATAGCCTTTACCAATCAGGCGTTCAATGAGTTCCACAAGAGGACTCTCTCTTAAGTCATCGGTATTGGGTTTAAAACAGAGCCCAAGCAGCCCTATTTGTTTATTGCCTTGATCGATGATCAAATTCAACGCAGTATCGATATGCGATTTATTGCTCGCTAATACCGAATTGATAATAGGTAAATTAAGATTTAAATTTTGAGTTTTATACAATAAAGCGCGCAGATCTTTTGGTAGGCAAGACCCTCCAAAGGCAAAACCCGGCTTTAAATAATGGGAGGAAATATTGAGTTTGGTGTCCTTACAAAACACATCCATAATTAGGTGACTATCAATGTTTAATGATTTACAAACATTGCCTATTTCGTTTGCAAATCCGACTTTTAATGCATGCCAAATATTATTGACATATTTCAGTAATTCTGCTTCTTCAATCTCTAGAAATATAGTGGGCATGCCCGTACAGGTCTGATTTATCTCGCTGAGCACATCACGGATCCTTTGATCGGCCGTTCCTACAACATTTTTAGGTGGGAAGTGAAAGTCATGTATAGCCGTGCCTTCTTTCATAAACTCTGGATTAATAGCCACACTAAAGTCTTTGCCTTCCGATTTATCGGAATATTTTTCTAAGGTAGGAACAACGACGCTTCTTACTGAACCAGGCAACATAGTGCTGCGGCAGACAATCATGTGATATTCTTTTTTATCTTTTAAAGCACGCCCTATTTGTTCACAGATATTTTTGACATAGTGTAAATCTAAACTATTGTCTTTTTTGCTTGGAGTTCCCACACAGATGAATGTTATTGCGCTATGGGTTATCGCATCAACAATGTCATGGGTTGCTCTCAGATAGCCATTGGCAATCACTTCTGCGGTTAATTCTGCCAGTCCAGGTTCAATGATCACCGCTTTCCCGGCATTAATCATATCGACTTTCATTTGATTGGAGTCGACGCCAATAACATGATAGCCCTTATGGGCGAGGCAAACTGCGGAAACTGAGCCTACATAGCCCAAGCCAACAATACTAATATTCATCCTGATTTCTCCTGGTTAAGTTCTGTACTCTTCAACCTATCTTGCCTGCTTGCTACGAGGGTTCTGCTTTTTTAGAGTATTAATGTGCAGCATTTTACTGATACAAGTACACTTAAGCCAGGGTAAACGCACCTAAAATAACAAATCGTCAGAATTATCGAATCAGCGATCATCTGAAGGATCCTGCCCGGCCAAGTTTGATTTGTTCCATGGACCTAGGTAGACTCAATGGTATATGTGTGACCTCCTCAAGGAACTCCTATGCGTTTAAAACAAATTATTTTCGTTGTGAGTTTACTCAGCTCGATCGAGAGTTTTGCACAACAAAGTTGGTCTTCTTGGGTCGCAGATGTACGTAAGGAAGCATTGAGTGAAGGGGTGCGGCCCGCGGTGTTTGATATGGCTTTTGCGGATATTCATGAGCCTAGTCATCAGGTTAAAGGCCTTGCAAAGTCGCAGCCCGAACATCGTATCACCTACCAAAAATATTTAAATTCACGTGTCGATGGCTATCGCATTAGTGTGGGACGCAGCCAATATAAAAGAAATCAGGCGATTGCGGATGAAATTGCAAAAGTCTATGGGGTTGACCCGTGCTTTATTATGTCGTTTTGGGGAATGGAAACCAGTTATGGCAGCTATATGGGAAATTTCCCTGTGATCAAGTCTTTGGCAACCCTAGGGTATGACTCCAATAGACAAGCCTTTTTCAGAAAGGAATTACTTCTAGGGCTTCACATCCTTAATGAGGGGCATGTGAGCATGAGCGATTTCAAAGGAGAATGGGCGGGCGCTTCTGGGCAGCCACAATTTTTACCCTCGAGCTGGGTGAGATATGCTGTGGATTATGATGGGGACGGTCGCAAGGATATCTGGAAATCTAAGCCCGATGTGTTTGCATCGATTGCGAACTATATGAAAATGAATGGTTGGCACGAGCATGACCCTTGGGCGATCTTTGTGACATTACCGAAAAATTTTGATCCGAATCTGCAAGGAAAATCAACGGTAAAGCCGGTGCGAGAATGGTCAGCAATCGGCGTGCGCACCCTGGACGGCAAGACGTTGCCTTATCCGAACTTGGACGCCAGTATTGTGCAACCGAATGGCGGTCCGGTGTTTTTGGCCTATCCAAATTACAAAATGATTTTAAAATATAATAATTCAATCTATTATGCCGGAGCTATTGGATATCTCGCAGACAAAATTTGTAATCGCAAGATGGATTAAGGCTTGAAATGATTAGAAATGTTATTGCCAGGACTTATTTAGTGGACCTTAGACACGGCGCTGCAGGGTGTCGGTGTGTATAAGCATGAGTGAGTATCTAAATTGTAGGCTATAGTTAATAATCGCATATATTTTATGGGAAGCTTATGTTTAGTAACATCCTTATTATATTGCTAGTTCTGTTTTTAATTGGGGGGATCCCCAAATGGCCTTATAGCCGCGCTTGGGGATATGGACCATCGAGTATTATTGGCCTTATTTTAGTGATTTATTTGGTCTCCCTGGTGCTAGGGCTTATCCCTCCGGGGCTTTAGGTGCGCAAGACCTGTTGATGAATCATTTATCGACTCTTACCTGTTTTTTAACGCAATAGACGTCTGGCTCTATGGCATCAACTTTATGGTCAACACTGGTATGATTTACTCAAATTCTCAAGTAAAATGCCACGGTAAGCGTCAGTCTGGTTGGAGATGGTTTTGAGATGAGCACTGCGCCAAAAGTATTATGTATTGATTTAGATGGAACCTTAATTCACACCGATAGCCTGCAAGAAGCGATTTTGTGTTTTATAAAAAAAAATCCGCTGCGTCTTATCTTGGTTTTGCTGTGGTTATGCCACGGTCGCGCCTATTTAAAACAGAAAATTGCAGAGCGGGTTACGTTGGATCCCAGTCTTCTCCCCTACAATACCGAATTACTCCAATGGATCACTGCGTGCAAGCAACAGGGGCAAAAGGTGGTGTTGGTTACAGCGATTGACCAACGTTACGCGGAAAGCGTCGCTGAGCATTTAGGCATTTTTGACGAAGTCTTGGCGTCGGATGGTCAAGTTAATTTACGCGCTCAGCAAAAAGCGAGGGCGTTAACCCAGCATTTTGGGCTCAAAGGATATGATTATGCAGGGAATAGTTGCCATGATTTACCGGTGTGGCGCGAAGCAAATGCTGCCATTGTGGTTAATTACTCAACAAGTTTGTTACGTAAGGCTCAACGCGAGAGTTATGTTAGTAACGTTTTTCCCCGAAAAACCTTATCGTTGAAAGGATTTTTAAAAGCCATACGCGTCCATCAATATGCTAAAAATCTATTGATCTTTCTGCCTTTATTAGCGGGCCATGTGTTAGGGGATGTCGGCACAGTAGCGAAGACTATGCTTGGTTTTGTGAGTTTTTGCATGATGGCCTCGGCGATGTATCTCTTAAATGATTTATTGGATGTCAATGCGGATAGAAAACATCCCACTAAATCCAAACGTGCGATTGCCGCAGGATTATTATCCATCCCGCGTGCGCTCATTTGGATAGCTGGATTTTTTGCAGCCTCGCTTGGGGTCGCTTGGTATGGATTGCCTACTGCGTTTGTAGGGGTTCTCGGGCTCTATGTTGGGTTAACACTGGGGTATTCGCTGTGGTTAAAACAATTCGTTTTAGTTGATGTGATCCTTTTATCATTGCTGTATACGGCAAGAGTGATTGCGGGGATGACCCTATTGGAGAAAACAGATTATTCACAGTGGATGCTTTTGTTCTCGTTGTTTCTTTTTTTGAGCCTAGCCTTTTTAAAGCGGGTATCGGAGTTAACGTTATTAAAAAAATTCGGACATAGCCAGATTATGGGGCGTGACTACCGAACGATCGATAGACAGACATTTACCATGTTTGGTGTGAGCAGTGGGATGATGGCAATCTTAGTATTTGCCTTGTACTTGAATTCTGACCCAGCACAAGCCCTATATGCTTATCCGCAACGGTTATTGTGGGCCTTCCCTTTTTTATTGTATTGGCTCTGTCGCATCTGGTTGCTTGCCACCCAAGGCAAAGTCGAAGATGATCCTGTTTTATATGCGATTCGCGATAAAGCGAGTTATAGTGTAGGGTTGATTATTCTAGTGATATTTTTATGGGCAATGGCATGAGATTACCCGCGTTGGCTCATACGCAACTTATACGATTTATGAGTACGGCGAGTCTTGCGGCCGGGGCAAAGATTTTGTCCAGAATTTGGTTTGGATATTATGTGAGTTATTTAAATTCCATTATTTTAGGGCAATTGTTTGGGATGGGAATAGCTTATATTTTGTTTCGGACGCTGGTGTTTTCGAGAGGTTCCCACTCCATGCGCGTGCACCTAACGTATTTTGTGCTGATCAATCTGCTTGGTTTTCTGGTGACGTTAAGTATTGCTATGTTTTGTGATCGTGTTGTATTCGCGTCTTATGCCCATGAGGTTCGAATGGAGACGCTTGCTCATTTTATTGGGATTGTTGTTGCGACAGTCGCCAGTTACTTTGGGCATAAACATATAACGTTCAAATGACACTCAATTGGGGTGCATTCCCTCCGCATCGGAATCAATCATTCATAACGATGCCATGGCGGCAAAGCGATCCGTTCACCCAGCAAGTTGCCCAAAGTTATTTGCCGCACGGCAATGGACGCAGTTATGGGGATAGTTGTTTAAATACACAAGGCGTGTTGATCGACATGCTGTCTTTGAATCATTTTTTAGAATTTGATGCGCAAACCGGTATTTTCCGCTGTGAGTCGGGGGTATTGCTGGCTGATATTTTACACAGTGCTGTACCGCATGGTTGGATATTGCCGGTGTTACCCGGGACTCAATTTGTGACAGTGGGCGGCGCAATTGCGAATGATGTTCATGGTGGGTATTCTTGCCCATCGTGAACACCCATTCTTGTTGAAGGTGAACAGTGATTCTTGTTTGATCGTGAACACCGATTATCGCCTGAACGTGAACACTTTTCCTAAATAACAGGAATAGGTGTTCACGATGCCATCACTCCTTATGGGT
>CANNJG010000082.1 GCA_947504795.1 Legionellaceae bacterium | reverse complement strand
GGTAAACGCATTATCCAACAAACCTATTCCTGCAGATTTTGTCATGGCCTCCGGGAGTGGTTTAGATCCCGATATCAGTCCTGAGACCGCTTTTTATCAAGCAGATCGCGTAGCCAAAGCCAGGAATATACCGCTTGCTCAAATTGAAGCGTTGATTCGAAGTCATATTCGTTGGCGTGCATGGGGTATCTTGGGGGAGCCTACCGTGAATGTTTTAGCAATCAATCAGGCATTAGAGGGAACCAACTATGATGCAAGATCGCGTTGATCCAGATATATTGTTACATCATATTCAGCAAGAAGAATTGCGCGCCAAACGCGGAAAATTAAAAATTTATTTGGGTTCAGCACCGGGGGTGGGCAAAACCTATAAGATGTTACACGATGCTTATGCGAACCGCCTTAAACATTTAGATGTCGTTATTGGTATTATCGAATCGCATGGTCGTAAAGATATTGAGGCGATGCGTCAATCTTTCGAGGCTATTCCTACTCAAACACTGACTTATCGTGAAAAATCATATACCGAATTTGATTTAGATGCAGCCCTAAAACGCGATCCTGGTATGGTATTAGTGGATGAAATGGCTCATACGAATATTCCCGGATTGCGACACGAAAAGCGCTGGCAAGATATAAAAGAACTATTAGATTGTGGTGTCGATGTTTGCACCACGTTGAATATTCAACATATTGAAAGTTTAAAAGATCATGTGGCTCAAATTATTCAAGCGCCGGTAACCGAAACTGTTCCCGACTTTATGGTGGAACGTGCCTATACTATCGAATTGGTAGACTTGCCTGTTCAAGAACATTTAAAACGTTTAAAGGACGGTAAAATTTATATTCCTGAACAAGCCAATATTGCTGCTTTGAATTTTTTTCGAGAAGGGAATTTGATTGCGCTGCGAGAGTTAGCACTCCGAGTGACCGCGAGTTTTATCGAGTCCGACGTGATGTCGTATCGAAAAACCGAAGGTATCCAAAACATTTGGCCGACACGTGACAAAATCCTGAGCTGTGTGGGTCCGAATCCTCAATCCTTGCGTTTGATCCGTACCGCTAAGCGAATGGCGTCAAGTCTTCAAGCAGAATGGCTTGCAGTCTATATCGATACCCCTGATATTGCCTGTTCCGAACAAAAGCGGAACAGAGCCATTCAGAATTTACGTCTGGCTGAGCAATTGGGCGCGACGACTTATGTACTGACAGGGAAAGATGTCGTTAAAGAGATCCTACGCTTTGCACGCGAGTCGAATGTGACGCAAATTATGTTATTGAAAGATCGCTCGCGAGGCTGGCGACATCTATTCCGACGGCGCCTGGCGGATGAGATGATTAAACATTGCGGCGAAATGAATGTATATATTGTGGCCGAGCATCGAACCCGCGAACGTGCGCTGCCTTCTCTGCAGATTCCTTCAAAAAAAACCTGGTATTATTATCTGATTGGGGTGGTATTGGTTGGGTTAGCAACCGGTTTTAATCTGCTCGTTCAACCCATTACATCGATGGGTATACAGGCCATCGCGTATGTTTTGGTGGTGATGATAGTCGCCATGTTTGGTTATTTAGGTCCATCGTTATTGGCATCCTGGTTGAGTATTCTGACATTTGACTATTTCTGCATGCCGCCACTCTATGCGTTTAAAGTGGACAACGCCAATGCAGTTTTGACCCTAGTTATGCTTTTCATCGTAGCAGCCTTGGCAAATTACTTAATATTAATTAACTATCGTGAAACTAAAATGACGCGATCCATTCAACAGCAGACGCGCGTTTTATATTTATTGAGTCGACAGTTATTAAAAGCTCGCGGATTGAGTGAAATTCTATCGGTGTCAATAAGCTATATTTCAGAGCTGTTTCAAGTAGAAGTCATTGCCTTATTACCCAGCCAAAAGGGACTATATAGAGCATCTGGCTCCCCAGAACATGCGAATTTAGGGGAGAAAGATATATCCATTGCGCAATGGGTTTATGATATGGCGCAACCTGCAGGATTAGGGACAGATACCTTAACATCGAACACGGGCCTATTTTTACCGTTATCAACGGCTTCTAAAAATGTGCTTGGCGTTTTGAAAATAGAACCACAAACACCTGTCTTATTTTCGCCAGACCAGAAGCGTCTTTTGGAGTCTTGTGTCAATCAATTGACCTTAGCGCTTGAAATTGATCGTCTACAAGAAAAATCTAGAAAAAAACAATTAAAATTCGAAGTAGATAGTGCCAAAAATGCATTATTAAAGACGATTTCAACCCAATTGAATTATCCTTTGAAATTAATTTTAGAAGGAATTGGTGCGTCCTTTCAGTCTAAAGGTGAAGTGGTTCAGGTGAATGTCAGTGAGAAGCTCGATAAAATTAGTCTGATTAACAATAATATTTTGCAAGTAATTGAATTTGAAACGGCTAAAATTAAGCTGAATAAACACCCTGTTAATTTTATTGAACTAGTACAAGAAGCCCTCCACTTACTCCAAGCAACTCGCCATAAATGTGACATCCACACCCATTGTGTGACTGACTTACCACTGATTCGGTTGGATCCGGATCGTATTCAAGAAGTATTACTTAATTTATTAGATAATGCGATTAAATATTCGACCCCGAATACGGCCATCGATATTTATATCGAAATACAACCTTTGCATATATGGGTGAGCATTGAAAACTCGGGGGTGCCTTTAGAAAAAGAGGAGTTAATCCGAATTTTTAATCCCTTTTATAGAAGTATGACGCCCAATCATGAGGATAGTCTTGGATTAGGTTTAACTCTGTGTCAGCTCAATATAGAAGCACATGAAGGGAAGATTTGGGCGGAGAATATTCATGAAAAAGGGGTGACTGCGTTTCGTTTTGTGATACCGCATTGAGTCCTGGCCTGAGAATATAATGAAGGGGATACTATAATTTTTTGAAGATATTTAGCTTAGTAGAAGTTACTTTCGTCCTTAGGCCGTGCGGTGAGTAAAAACAACGGAAATTTAGCAGCGCCAAGAGTCATTGAAAGGGTTTTTGAATGTTTGCTGGGATTTAATCCGGCAACTTATGCCGCCGGTCTATTTCAGACAGCCATTATCGAGGACCAAATCCACGCTCGGCGCGCGCAGCCAGCTCAAGGCTTTCAAGCGACTCCATGAGCTCGGCCGTTCTTACTTTATCAAGGTGGCTTATGGCCGCCAAGTCAATCAACCCATCCCACAGCCACAACCGAGCCGCCCCCGCTGCTCTCGCGGACCAGTCAGCGAACTCCCCTCTGTATAAAGCAAAATCAACCCCGAGACCAGAAGAAGCAGACACAACCAAAGGCAGCAAAGGAACATTTTTACCTGAGGTAAAATCGTGGTACATTGTAACCCTCGGTAATTCACCTTCATTAAACGCCGGTAAAGGGTGAAACGAGCGGTCAGGCCGGCACATTTCATTTATCTTGTTAGCAGGCAAGTCACATTGCGCTCCACCAACCCCGTTCACCCAGCTCTCAGTCACCGCATCATAACAACCTGCAGCCAACCAGGCAGCAGTTCCATCAATATAACGTTGCTGCGCCGTTATCACCGAATTAAAATCACATGCTAATTTTGTATTCCAATCAGGCAGACTCTCATTTGACTTTTGGATGAGAGCAATGATGTTTGAAGTGATCGCAATGTTCTTGTAATTATTGGCTGATGCATTTTTAATTTTCTCAAATGTCTGATTTATTTCTTCTTTTTCTTCATCAATTACGGTTTTAGGCATCTCCAATCGGGTATATTTTGCAACTCTTTCCTGAACAATACTTCCATGCTTTTGAACAATAAAACGCTGTAGTTGTCGGAATTCTTCGATACTTAGCGCCAAAAATGCGAAACTCATGTCGTAATGTGGATTTTGATACGGTTTACCGTGTTGTTGATAGGCTAACCCTTCTCGTTCTAGCGTATTGATACACACACACATCTCGGCTTTCGTATACTGATCCATGTGACGCTCAAACATCCTCAGCATATATGAGTCCTTTGCCCAATAGGCGTATTCATAAGCAGTGCATTTAAATGTTCGGCCTGAATAATCAGTGAAGGTTTCTCTCGCCAATAGCAAGTTGGGATAGTCCCCTTTTTCCAAGGGTTTATTTAACAGACCCTCTGCTTCATCTTGCTCACCTCTTGCAACACAATGCAAAAAATTGGACAGGCGAAGTTCAGGTTTTATTAAACGAAGGTTTTCTTTGTTTGACCGCGCGAAGTTTAATTTATCGGCTGGATTTAAATAGGTTGTGACTTGGCGGACATTGTCTTCAGGTATTTGGTTTAATTTTTGAGGCGCTCGCACATCATACACGTATCCTGCGACTGAGCGCCTAATAAAATCAGGTAGTATCGGCGCCACAATAGCAACCGGAGTGAATACAAAGGCTTTTAACTGAAATGATGGATTATCGTTATCTTGTTTAGCGTCTACTTTTTCCATGATTGACTTAGCCAGCTAAAAAATTTATCGCAATATAAATCATCATGTCGCAAAAAGCAAACTGCTTATTTTTTTACTATTTTTGGACAACCAAGGACTTATTACTGAACATCAATACGCAGGTAGGAGAGAAAATTCTTACCACTTTAACTTGCGACAAAACCTTTAAAACTCCTATACCCCATGCAACTGTTGTTGATTTATGGGTTGGATGCAAAGTCAGCACCAGAGATATCGTATGCCACTTAAAAAATACTATGGATTATCATCTTTCGGTTGGCTCGGTCACGAATATTCTTGATGCCGCCAGTGGTAAAGCCTCATCCATCAATCACTCATACAATCTTAGCGCCATTAAAGACAGTGCAGCAGATGAGCTGTATCATCATAATAAACCACTGTTGGCTTCTATTGATATTCCATCACGATTTTGTGCTTTGCTTACTCATGCAGACGATAGGGACCATGAAACCTGGGGTATCCATTTACTGGATTTAAAAGACAGAGGGTATGCTCCAGAAGTCGCTATTCTAGATGGTGCAAAACGGTTGGTTAAAGGACATGAAGTGGCTCTACCCGAAACAAAGCTAAGACACGATCATTTTCATTGCATTATGGATATGAAAAACTGCGCTCGATTCCTGAAAAACAAAGAGGCATCAGCAGCAACTGAGGCAATAAAGTTATACCAGAGCTCTGTTAATGCAAAAAATGAAGAAAAGAAAAAAGAATACAGCGAGGAATTCACTGTTGCGTTAAGTTCCTGCACTGATGCAGCGAAAATTCATGGAGCATTTAAGACACTATCCAGTTGGTTGCCATGCCATAATTTGGTTGTTTTATTTTTGCGTTTGCTTTAAAATTATTTTTTCTGAAAAATAAATGTCATTAATAAGCTTTATTGGAGCAATAATGCCAGAAAAAAGCATCACGTGCAGTAATCTTAATTCAATCGTGCATAACCTTTTAAAAGGTATAAATGCATCGATAAGCTATCAGACGCTGAATGAAGGTCAGGTTTCCTACTTGGATAAGTATGCAGTGGATGTTGTCAAATGCGAAAATGCTGGCAAGCTATGCTTATACGAAATAAAGTCCTTCGGACACTCTGTGCTTGTTACGTCGGCTGCGTCTGTGACTCCATTTAAAGAACGAGAGCACGATCAGGGAAACCAAAACCCTTTTGTTGGTGATGTCCTCAGCATGATTCGGAAAGCATCCGTAGATTTTATTGCGGTGCCCCTTGCGCTTGATGCAAAGTATCTATTAGGCCTCGTATCTATGGCTCATTTCGTAGTTTTAATGATTGACACTAAAAACCAGAAAGCAGCTGTATTAGATTCTAAGACAGAATGGAGTAAGATGTTGTACCTAGCAGGTCTTTCCCTTAATCAATTTAAGGAAAGTCACTGCACTCGACTGTTTACCCCTGATTTTTTTGAAAAACAATTAGGTACTCGCATAAGCACAATAGACTATGTTACCCAATGTGGCGACCAAAAAGATGACGTGAACTGTGGTCGATATGCAGCACATTTAATACGATGCATTGTAAACAATAGAGATTTTCTTTCTCTATTTGACACCTACGGAAGTGATGATTTTAAAGAAAAGGTTCGTGATTGGGCTAAACAACATCATCAATTAAAAAAAGATGTATTACCTAATTGGGACAAACCAATACAGGATCTAGTCCCAACTCAGAGAACAGAGAATCCATCGGAAGCGCTATCTATCACAGCACAATCAATTGATATACTGGATGAGTATCTGGTAAATGCTAGCCTAGACTCGCAGAATAAATATATTCAAGACATACAGCAGGTTCTTAGTACCGCTCAGACTGAAATAAAAACAAAAAATGATTTGATAAAAGGTTTACAGGCAGAAAATCAAGCGTTAAAAGAAAGTAATGCAATGACGCCCCATTTAAAGTCCACATTCACAAGCTGTCGTTTACGCCAACATCTTCTGGAGCTAGATTGGCAGATCCGATATACACAAGTTGATCCACAAATCGAGGTCTACTTTAAAGCCATCCTATCGCTACTCGGTACAGCAACACAACATAAGTATGTTGAAGGCAGTATTTATCAGTTAGTTGAAGCGCTGGCCACGGCGCATGAAGAAAAACCAGACCAGCTTGCTGAGCTCACTCAAATTTTAAAAGAAACTCAAGAGCTACTCAGCAACCCAAGCTCGATAAATAATTATATGGATCTTGCTCAACGTCAACAAGCTCATTCCTACAAAGTCATGCAACGCATTGGCCAGGGAATGATTTTAGTGGGGCTCGTCACTGTGGCGGCTGCATTACTATTGATATCAACAGGATGTGTTGGGGCATCTATTGCTGCAACAACCTTTGCTTCGGTGGGAATTTTGGCAGGGGCAGGCTTTTTCTCCAGAGGCCAACACTCAAATCTAAGGGCAAAAATGTTAGATTGTACAAAATATTTGCATGAAAATGAAGTGAGGATTCCGGTGTAAAGGGCAAGATCGTCTAAATCATGGCTGACGCCATAATTCAGACGATATGTATATTGTAGGGATCGACAAACGACATCAGAGATGATCAAATGTTCCTTTTTTACAGGGGGCATCATGCAAGCGGACTTGTTATCACACTTTAAGGCATTGGAAGATCCACGAATTGATAGTGACCTGCCCCGGGATTTTCATACCAAATTAAATTAGAGACAATACTCCCTGTAACGAAGGGGACAATATGAAAAAGAAGCGTTATTCAGAGGAACAAATTGTACGTATTTTACGTGAGACTGATCGGGATTCAGTCCCTGATGTGGCCAAGCGGCATGGTGTTTCTGAAGCATCGATTTATGCATGGCGAAAACGATTTGGCGCAATGAACAATTTAGAAATGAAAAAGTTGAAGTTGCTTGGCATAGAAAATACCCGATTAAAAAAGCTTTTATCTGAACGCGACCTTGAAATTGAAATAATGAAAGAGATCGCTGAAAAAAATGGTAAGCGTACAGGCTCGTAAAGAACAGGCTATCCATGCGATTGGACGTGGATTAAGCCAACGTAGAGCATGTACGCTGCTTAGCATCAGTCGTTCGAGTCTAACGTATCGTCACGATATGCCGATAAAAGATGGTCTTGTGATAGCGGCGATGAAGTTATTGTCAGCACAATACCCGCGTTTTGGCTCTCGTCGTATCAGGGATATTTCTTGATAGACAAGGCATGTATATGGGTAAAGAACGTTGCGCGCGCCTCTGGGCAGAAGCAAAGCTACAAGTGCCACGCAAAAAACGTCGTCGTATTAATCGTAATGGGTTTCAACCTGTATTGGCTACTCGAAGAAATGCCGTCTGGAGTTATGATTTTGTTCATGATGTTTGCGCAAATGGACAAAAACTGAAATGCTTAACCGTTATTGACGAGTACACTCGAGAGTCTCTCGCCATTGAGGTTGCAAGCTCTATTCGTTCACAGAAGGTTATTGAAGTGCTCGAAAGGTTAATGAGTATACATGGAGTACCTACTTGCTTACGCTCTGACAACGGGCCTGAATTTGTTAGCACAGCATTACTGCAATGGGCTAATGATGAATTGTTAGAGTTAAAGCTGATTGAGCCAGGTAAACCATTTGCAGAATGGGACTAATGAGAGTTTTAATGGTAAATTTAGGGATGAATGTTTATCTGCCGAATGGTTTAGAAATCGAATGGAGGCAAAAGTCGTTATTGAGGGGGGAGTCATTTTAAGTGTGTAAGTAGCGCGGGAAAAATTTCTTAAAGATCCGGATGGATCAAACTGCGTGCCTAATCTCTCACACTCTCTCTATGGTGTCAAAATAATTTTTATAAAAAAAATAAAAAATTATTGCTGTATTAAATAAAATCTCTGTGGTCGAAGTGTGGGTAAGCCTGTGGGCGACAATGTGAAAATGTTTCTTATTTTCATATTTCGTCCATGGGCTTATCCACACGTCC
>CANNJG010000081.1 GCA_947504795.1 Legionellaceae bacterium | reverse complement strand
TAGAACTATAGGCTCAGGAAAATTCGTCCATACGCAGGGTTGTATCGGCTCATCCTGGGTGGACAATAAATAGAGCGATCCCTGATAGCGTCGAATAGTCCAAGTTCCTACTTGAACAATCGGCATCGCATCGGCTTTCGCCTGGATCACCTCTTTAACGATACAGGCCAGTAGAGCCCTACTCGGCGCTTTTTCAGTATGATATTTGACCCACGCACGTAAGAGATTGTTTAAACGGGTTTTATCCAATAGTAATGCTAAGTCTAGTGCTAACCTTGTGGCACTTATATCTTCACAATCTAACATGGCGAGAGCTTTTAAGTTTTGGCTTGCTTGACGGCAATGGGACGCACAGGCGGCCATCATCGCGTCAGCTGCAGGCCATTTAGCACGTAATAGCGGCATAATATGAAGACGAAGATACGATCGTGACCATTGTTCCGAAGCATTGCTTTCATCTTCTATCCACGTTAACTGCTGAGTAGACGCATAAGCTAGTAGCGTTTCTCTCGGATAAACAAGTAAGGGTCTTAAAAGCATTCCCTGCCCGCAGGAACGTTGCTCTGGCATTGCGCTTAACCCCTCTACACCGGCACCACGAAGGATATTCAATAATAGGGTTTCACTTTGATCGGTTTGATGATGAGCCACAATCATCGCATCTGAAGCCTGCAACAAAGATTCGAAGACCTGGTAACGCGCAACTCTAGCCCGCTCTTCCACGTTAGCGTCTGATTCAATTTGGACATGTCGCAGGATAAAAGGCACCTGCAGCGAAGCACAGTACTGCTCACAGTGCAACGCCCAATGATTCGCATGCGGACTCATGCCATGGTGAACATGAACCGCATGGATTTTAGAACGCAACTGCGGATAAGCCGTTAAACACGTCAACAACACCGAAGAATCTAGACCTCCGCTGTATCCGACATATAGACATTCATATCGCATCAGGCGTTGTAACCATCCGGAATCAATCATCGGCTATTACTCGTCGATGTACGCACCCATAGCCATCCATTTTTGATAGCGACGGGCTATTAGTTCTGAAGGTGATAAAGAATGCAATTGATATAATTCTTTCAATAATAGCGCTTTAAGATGAGAAGCCATCCATTTTGTATCTCGATGCGCACCGCCCAATGGCTCAGGAATAACAGTGTCAATAAGTCCATTTTCTAAGATCTTATCAGCGGTAATCCCCATCGCCCGGGCAGCATCTGCCGCTTTTGCTGGATCTTTCCACAAAATAGAGGCGCATCCTTCTGGAGAGATAACCGAATAAATCGCATACTGCAACATAATAATGCGATCACCGACGCCAATCGCCAAAGCACCTCCAGAACCTGCTTCACCGGTTACCACACAGATAATAGGTGTTTGCAAGGTCGACATTTCTTGTAGATTACGCGCAATCGCCTCGGATTGGTTGCGTTCTTCTGCACCAATACCAGGGTAAGCACCTGCCGTATCGATAAATGTAATGATCGGTATTTTGAATTTTTCTGCCAATTTCATCAAACGTAATGCTTTACGATACTCTTCGGGCCTTGCCATCCCAAAATTTCGATACACTTTCTCCTTGGTACGCCTACCTTTTTGATGCCCCAACACCACCACCGGTTCACCATCCAGACGCGCAAGCCCACCAATAATGGCCGGAGCAGCAGAGTTGTGTCGATCGCCGTGCAATTCAATAAAATCCGTAAACATCTGTTCAATATAATCCATTGTCTGCGGGCGCAAAGGATGGCGAGCCATTTGCGCGACTTGCCAGGGCTCTAACCGCGAAAAAATATGTTCGGTTAATTCTTTGGACTTTATTTGTAATTTGGCGATTTCTTCACTCAAATTAATCTTGTTATCGCTACTCACCATACGTAACGCTTCGATTTTCTGATTTAATTCTTCAATGGGTTGTTCATAGTCTAAAAATTGTAAACTCATGTGCCACCTAAGTTGTATGAGAGGATAAAAAGTAGCATAATCGGGCAAACAAATCAAAATGACTCGCATGCCTTTGCCCTTAACTGAACACTTTGTAACACTACCCTTTCTCGCCTGGAAGTGTAATGATTATACCCTAAAATGTAACCGCATTGATATCTGGCAATATTCACTCGAACAATCATGGCCTGAAGCATTCTATCTTCTCAATACACTCGAGCAACACCGTGCAAAACGCTATCATTTTGAACGTCATCAACGGCGATTTATTATTGCGCGGGCAATGCTACGCATCATCTTGGCGCGTTATTTGCAATGTGACGCTAAGGCCATTGTTTTCTCAGAAAATGTTTATGGAAAACCAGAGCTTGTCGGTCCCTCCCTACTGCAATTCAATTTGAGTCATTCACGGGAATCGGCGTTATTAGCGATTGGTCATACCCATCCGTTGGGCATTGATTTAGAATATTTTTCCAATCGTTCTTTAACTGGAATAAGTCGGCTCGTATTTTCTAAAGCTGAAATCAGTGAATTTTCTCGAGTAACACCAGCCAACCGTTCTCTGTCTTTTTTTCATATTTGGGCACAAAAAGAAGCGTTTATCAAAGCGTGTGGCATGGGATTATCCTATCCCCTTCAATCGTTTGATGTGCCTCATTTACCGCCAACTCATAAAGTGATAGAGGATCCGCTTCATAAGAAGGATTGGATGATGCGATCTTTCATGCCTGAACCCGCTTGTTGCGCTGCATTATGTTGTCATATCGACACATGCACTTTGCGCTACCACATTGTGAGAAAAAACGATCATGCCTTTACTCGATAGCCGTCTCATTCAACAACAATTGATTCGAAAAGGATTTGCAGAACCTTTTGGTTTACACATGTTTGCAACGATTGATTCCACTAATCAATATTTCAAAACCCTGCCTAAACACCACCCAATTGAGGTATGCTTCGCCGAAATGCAAACCCAAGGTCGAGGCCGCTTGAATCGTGAATGGTACTCTCCGAATGCAGAAAATATCTATTGCTCGATGCGGCGTTATGTCAATTATTCAGCCAGTTCCAGACTATCCGGATTAAGCTTAGTCACCGCCATCGCCATTATGAATACGCTAACAACCTGGAAAATAAGCGACCATATTCGCATTAAGTGGCCTAATGATATTGTGTGGCAGAATAAAAAACTAGGCGGTGTTCTCATTGAGTCTTATCAAGATTCCAATGAAACCCTTGCTATTATCATTGGGATTGGATTAAACGTGAATATTCAACCCGACGATCCCTTGTGGCATTCTAAAATTCAACGACCCTGGTGTTCTTTGCTTGAGATAACAGGCCATCCTATCGATCGCAATCTATTTTTAGCCGACTTAATGATCCAACTCGATCGCGATATAGGGCAGTTTTTATCGGAAGGTTTCCTGCCCTTCAAGAGAGCATGGGATCACTGGGATTATTTACGTGGTAAAGAAATAACCTTATTACAAATCAATAAAAACTTCACCGGAATAGCAGAAGGCATTACCCACAATGGAGCGCTCATTATCAAAGATGACTCGCAACACACTCACGTTTTTTCTTCAGGTGAAGTAACAATAAGGGCGTTTTGAAAACGCCCTTATTGTGCGTAAATGCCTAGAATTAAACGACGTCTTCTTGCTCTTGAATATCGTCTATAGAAACATCTTTTTCTTGCTGAATACGTAAATAAATTTCTTCGCGGTGAACCGAAACATCTTTAGGCGCATTAATACCCAAACGGACTTGATTACCCTTCACACCTAATACTGTAATATTCACATCATCGCCAATGATAAGCGTTTCACCGATACGTCTTGTTAATATCAACATGATACATCTCCCTCATAAACAGCCATTTATATGGTTGTAATATTTAATCCTATAAAGCTCAGACATAATTCGTCACGAATGAGTTAAATTTGATCAATTTATGGGTAATATTATACAGATGGATTCTTAACAAAAAATTAAGAACTAGGAAAGCCTGCCTTAAAATAGCAAGCTAAAAAAATAAGGGGAATATACGCTATCATGAGCCCTAATAAACCTGGAAGGTATCCCAGACTCACTAACAACGACAGCGGCCACAACCAAATTCCATTCAGGAGCACGACCCCCAATGTCACATGCCAGTGCGCACCAAAATGTCGTGCTGCATGTTGATATGCATGGGAAGAATGCGCTATATGGATACGTTGTTTACGTTGGATTCGTCGTAATATTGTCAACGAGGCATCCACAATAAACACGCCCAACATAATTAACCAGCACCAAAACAGTTGTGGTTGAAAATGGGCTGATTGTAAGGTCCAAATACCCAATGTCAATCCTAAAAATCCACTCCCAGCATCCCCCATAAATAACTTCGCGACAGGGAAATTCCATATTAAAAATCCTGCTACCACTGCGGCTAATACCAGCAGGAGCTGGACTTCGTTCGGAACCTGCACAAGATGATAAATCACGGCCATACCTAGTGTCGCACATATTGCTTCGAATCCTGCCAGCCCGTTAATGCCATCCATGAAATTATATAAATTAAGCATCCAAACTAAAAAGACCACGCCTATTCCAGCGGTCCAAGCATTAAAGTGACACGTCCACCTTAAAATAGTGATATCAGGCATACCGCCCAATGCCATTAAGGCACCTGTACCAAGAATAATATGGACAATAAAGCGGATGTGCGCAGCAATGGGGCGTTTGTCATCGATATAGCCAAGTACTGCAATGCCTAATATCCATCCAAATAACATTAAGTTCTGGGGTACGAACCACCCTATCACTGCTAAAAATAATCCGACAAATACCACCCCGCCGCCACGAGGAACTGGGGTGTCATGGGCCGACCGTTGATTAGGAATATCTAGGATACGACGAGTCAGTGCATAGCGGCGATAAGCCCCTGTTAGGCCTAAGGACAATCCAAAAAGCACGATTATCCAAACACTAGACATGGTTGCTTATCATACTTCGGCTAATTGATGTTGCAAGCAATCGGCCAATGCTTCACAAATACGACGCTGATCATTTTCAGGCAAGTACGGATGCATAGGTAAACTCATAACACGATTAGCGGCGAAATCCGAGACTGGAAATAGCGTCTCCGATGGATATAACGATTGCATGATCGGTTGTCGGTTTAATCCTACCGGATAATGGACAGCCGTTGGAATGCCCCGTTCTTGCAACAGCGACTGGAGCTCTTCACGATTAGGCACTTGTATCGTATATTGCGCATAAACACTTGAATTATGCGGGGCGATCCAGGGTTTAGAGATTTGAGGCGGTAATAGGCGTGCATAACGTTCTGCTACCTCCTCACGCATCTCAATTTCTTTGGGAAACAATTTTATTTTTTCTAATAGAAACGCAGCTTGCAAGGTATCAAAACGACCATTCAAACCCAAGCGGGTGTGATAATAACGCTTGGACTGACCGTGCAAACGGATTTCTTGCATTTTTGTAGCTAAGTCTTGATCTTGTGTAAAGCAAGCACCACCATCTCCATAGCAGCCTAACGGTTTTGTAGGGAAAAAACTGGTACAAGCAATGGTAGTCAAGCCACAAGAAGGCCGTCCGTGATAACGAGCACCAAAACTTTGTGCCGCATCTTCAATGACAGCTAGTTGATAACGTTTGGCAATTTCATTAATCGCATCATAATCCGCGCATTGTCCATACAAGCTCACCGGCATAATAGCTTTAGTTTTTGGCGTGATCGCTGCTTCAATTAACGCGCAATCAATCGTATAAGTGTTCGGTTCTATATCCACAAATACCGGCTTTGCACCCAATAATAAAATCACTTCAGCTGTCGCAAAAAAACTAAACGGCGTGGTAATCACTTCATCACCCGGGCCAACATCGAGCGCCATCAAGGCAATCATCAAAGCATCTGTGCCCGAAGACACCGTCAAGGCATGTTCTACGCCCACAAATTGAGCAAGCTGTGCTTCTAATTCAGTCACTTCAGGCCCCATAATGTAGGCGCCATGGGCTAAAACGTCTTTAAAGCGCGCAATCAACTGTTCTTCAATGAGTTTTGCCTGTGTGTTCAGATCAATAAATTGCATTCTCGGGTCCTATAAATTTTAACTGTCTGATGGTAACAATCCTCTGTCCTAAGGTCAAATATTAACAAGCTTCAGCGTTTTTTTTGATTTATAAGACCTAAATAAATACATGAATACGACTTATGGACGCATCATAATTGACGGCGGGCGATTATATGGGGTATACATTTAGAAAATTCAAAAATGTTTTAACCCTACAGTGTTGATGATTCACTTGCTTGAACTCAAAATTGTATGTTTTCGAGGACCAAAGCATAATTTACGCCCAGTAAATCAATTCGGCAACACCGAAAATCAACGCTTTTGGGTAAAGGTAATAAAACAGGCCTCATTTAAAAGGACAACAGATGTCACTGCAAACATTATACGACGGCATTGCCAATAACTATGACATAGCCAACCGATTTGGAAGCATCACGCATAGTCATGATTGCGCTATCAAACAACTGAATCAGTCTGAACTCAAGCAGAAGCATAAGCATAAAATTCTCGATTTAGGCGTTGGGGATGGTAATTTTTTGCATCGGCTGCAACACCATATGCCTTTAGCAGATTTTACAGGATTCGATATTTCACAAAAAATGCTTGATGTTGCATCCCGTCAATGTGAAGGTCTCAATACGATTATGGCGAGCGGCGCAGATGCAAGCCAGTATCTCCCTGTGCATAGTCAGGATTTGATTTTGATGCATTTTATAAGCGCTTATATTCCGTTAGACTTACTATTCAAACAAGTCCAAGTACTCACCCGTCCAAATGGGTTTGTATCCATCATCACGTCTACTTACGAATCTTTTCCTACAGGGCAAGCGCATTTAGCTCAGTTCATTGCAGAAGATACGCTATTAAGTTGTATTGTAGGTCATTATTACAAAACAGTTATAAAAAACACAACCGTCGCAACAGGGAGCAAAGAGTTATTAGAAACCATCAAACGACATCAATTTGAAGTTGTTGAACATCAACATCTTGCCATTCCTATAACCTTTAATAATGTTGACGAACTTATCGAGTTTGGATTTGATGGAACTTGGTTGTTGAATGGTTTAGAGTTCAGTTTCTTACCTCACGGGTTTCTGAAAAAACGCATTAAAAAAGTGTTTAACAAAATATTTACGTTTCCTTACTCTGACAATCATGTCATTGATGTCGTATTAGCCAGAAAAATAGACGCCTAGTGCGTCGCCCCTCAACAAAACAATGATCCGGTATGCAACGCCTCGAATCCGCGAGAAGTGACACCGATTCCTCGGATTACCTGACGCTGGCTAGCCAAGCACTAAAATTACAAGCTTTGTTTTGCAGGTGCTGATTGCGTTTTAGCGAGTTTATAAAGTGTTCTGGGTGCTTCAGGCGGATACCCATAGCCTCTATCCGCCATGCGCTTAACAATCTCTAGATATTGCTCACCCCAGATACCTGGATCGAAATTAGTCACCAAGACATTTTCTCTCAAGTTAATAATCGATTCAAACGCTTTTCTTTGACTCAGTAGATGGCCTTCAAACATCACTTGTACTCCTGTCTCAGGATCTACTCCGCCCTCTTTCAAGCGTTCAACCAGGATAAAAATCATTTTTTCAATCGTATAATACAACTTGCACATAGACATACCAACCGAAAACATCTCGCTGGCTTTAGACGTACTTAAGGTGTGACCAAAATCACAAATAGGATAAACAAACTCCACTTCTTGCGTCCCCGAAATTTTCTCAGGCATTAACATGCGCGGAGGGGTTATCCCCGTAAAAATAGGTTTTTCTACTTTCATTTCAAAATAAGCCCAGTTCCACCACAATAAAAAAATGCCTTCTGTCTGCTCAAGCAAATGGTCTTCGTCGTCCGCTTGGAGTGCTTGTCCTTCTGAACTCGTATCGGTTTGGGACGGATGATTTAACCCTTCTTCAGGAGTTGAGTCATCCTTTGACGCCTCAGGTTGAACCGAGACAACAGCCCGATTTTCTAGGGTATCATTCGTAGCTTCAACATTAGATTCAGATCGGTTTTCGTCCTTTGGTGAATCATTCGTGGGTTCCGCCATAGTAACAGCTCAGCATAAAGAGTAGATAAAAACATGTTAACGTAAAATAGTGTAAAAGAAAATCATCAAAGAAATAGGCTGAAATTAACCAGCAATCGATTCACCTTCTATCTTTAAAAAAACGACGTAAAATGAGTGCGCAGTCATGTTGCAAGCACCCTTGAGTCACAGCAACGCAGTGATTCAAGGGTGCGCCCTCTAACAAGTGAAATACTGAGCCGGCAGCACCCGTTTTGGCGTCACTCGCGCCAAAAACCAAGCGCTGAATTCGTGCATGCACCATTGCACCTGCGCACATGCAACAGGGCTCTAAGGTCACGTATAGGGTTGTTTGAGGTAAACGATAATTCTCAACT
>CANNJG010000080.1 GCA_947504795.1 Legionellaceae bacterium | reverse complement strand
TATATCCCGGAAAAGGTTAAATTGATTGATCCTATTGTCTGTGTGCACCGTCAAACACAAGCAGGGCAATCCAGTTATCTGCGTCATGTGATTGTGGCCGATGCAGGTTCTGAATTAACCTTTATTGAAGATTATCAAGGAGATGCCAAGACATCTTACTATACCAATACTATCACTGAAGTGTTTGCTAAACCTCAAGCGGCTATAACGCATTATAAAATTCAACGCGAAAGTCACTTGGCGTATCATGTTGGGCACCTGGCGATTGAGCAAGCAGCAGAGAGTCATGTTAAGAGTCATGTGCTGAGTTTAGGGGCTCGTTTGTCGCGTTCAGATATCTGTTGTTATTTACGAGCACCACATGCTTACTGTCAACTAAACGGCATTTATGCGCCATGCGATCAACAGCATATGGATCACCACACGTGGATATACCACCAAGCACAAGCCTGTGAGAGTGCGCAAGATTACAAAGGAATCTTGAGTGGTAAGTCTCGGGCGGTGTTTAATGGTCAGGTTCATGTAGAACAATCAGGACAAAAAACAGTTGCTAAGCAACAAAATAAGAATTTACTCTTATCCAAACAAGCTGAAATTGATACAAAACCCCAGTTGGATATTGCTGCTGATGATGTCATATGCACGCACGGGGCAACGGTCGGGCAATTAGATGCCGAGGCTTTATTTTATTTTGCAACACGAGGGATTGACGAACAACAAGCGACTCAATACTTGATTCAAGCGTTTGCGGCCGATAATTTGCGTGCGGTTAATCATGAGGGATTAGCCACTTGGATGGGCGGACTGTTGGCACAACAACTGAGGACTCATTATGAATGATAAGCCATCGCCGACTTTTGATGTAGCCTCGATACGCAGAGATTTTCCAATTTTGCATCAACAGATTAATCATGCACCTTTAATCTATTTCGATAATGCAGCCACAACTCAAAAGCCACAGTCGGTGATTGACGCAGTATCGGGTTTTTATGCGCATGATAATGCCAATATTCATCGAGGCATTCACACTTTAAGTGTGCGCGCGACGCTGCACTATGAACAAGCGCGTGATAATGTGGCGCGTTTTATCAATGCGGCACATAGTCATGAATGTGTGTTTGTGCGTGGGGCTACAGAAGCTGTTAACATGGTGGCACAAAGTTTTGTATTGCCGCGATTGCAACCGGGTGATGAGATTTTATTAACCACAATGGAGCATCATTCCAACATTGTGCCTTGGCAAATGTTGTGTGCTAAGACGGGTGCGGTGTTGGTGGTTGCGCCTATTTCCTTAGAGGGAGAGGTGTTGCTCGATGAGTTTGAAAAATTATTATCAGACAAAACTCAATTCGTAGCTATTATTCATGTATCGAATGCAATCGGCACCATTAATCCGGTGAAACGCATGGTGGAAATCGCGCACGCGCATGGCTCATTGGTATTGATAGATGGGGCGCAGGCCGTCTCGCATCTCCCCGTAGACGTCCAAGATTTGGATTGTGACTTTTATGTCATGTCTGGACATAAACTTTATGCGCCAACTGGGATTGGGGTGCTTTGGGGCAGGTCTACCTTTTTGAATGATATGTCTCCCTATCAAGGCGGAGGCGACATGATTAATCATGTTACGTTCGAAAAGACTGAGTACGCCGAAGTGCCTTACAAATTTGAAGCAGGGACGCCAAATATTTCGGGAGCGATTGGTTTGTCTGCCGCGATTGATTATTTAGGTAAATTAGATTTTGATGCGATGATGCACTATGAAGCGTCTTTACTAGCGCATCTCACGGCTACGATTCAAGAACACACTAAATTTCAAATTATTGGTATTGCTGAGCATAAAGTGCCTATTGTTTCCTTATTACATCCGCATATTCATTCGCATGATGTGGGAACGATATTGGATAGTGAAGGTATTGCTGTTCGCTCAGGACATCATTGCACCATGCCGTTAATGGACTTTTTCAAAGTAGCGGCGACCACTCGCTTGTCTTTATCTTTTTACAATACTATCGAAGAAATTGATCGATGTGTGGAGATATTAAGCAAGGCAGAGAAGGTGTTTACCGGATGATGAATTTACGTGAATTGTATCAAGAAGTGATAATTGATCATAATAAAAACCCTAGAAATCATTATCCTATGAGGCATGCTACGCATCAAGCGAATGGGTATAACCCTTTGTGTGGCGACAAAGTAACGGTGTATGTCAATATCGACAATGACCAGGTCCAAGACCTGAGTTTTGTGGGTTGTGGCTGCGCCATATCCCAAGCGTCAGCCTCGCTGATGACCGAAGCTGTCCGGGGTAAAACCATCCCAGCAGCGCACGCATTATTTGCGCAATTTCATCAAATGCTTACACAAGATGATGCCGAAACATCGGGGTTGGGCCAGGATAAATTAGCTGTTTTCGCCGGAGTAAGAACGTTTCCAGCGCGGGTTAAATGCGCAACACTAGCGTGGCATACCCTGGAAGCGGCTTTAAAACACGATGCTAAAACTGTGGTCACAGAGTGAGCGAGGATACGATGCTTGAATTGGAACCTAGCTCAGTAAGCACTGCTTTACAAGATTTGGTCGTTGCTCAATTAAAAACTATTTTTGATCCAGAAATCCCTGTCAATATATATGATTTGGGTTTAATTTATGATGTAGCTGTGGATGCGAAGCATCATGTACATATTCAAATGACGTTGACGTCGCCAGGTTGTCCGGTTGCTCAGACTTTTCCGGGAAACGTAGAAAACTCTGTCAATAGCGTGCCGGGAGTGACTGATTGTACCGTAGAATTGGTTTGGGAACCGCCTTGGACGCAAGAACGCATGACGGAGGTTGCACGCTTAGAGTTGGGGATATTTTATTGATGGCAGCCGATACTCCCGATTGGCGACCCTCAGCGACCTTCGATAGATTACGCCAACGCGCAGCATTCATGGCTGATATCCGATCCTTTTTTAATCAAAGAGGGTATCTCGAGGTAGAAACGCCGATCATGGCGCGTTTTGGTATAACCGACGTGTATTTATCTAATATCCAAGCTTGTTTTCGTGGTCAGGCTTATGCCTTACAAACCTCCCCTGAATATCATATGAAACGTCTGTTGGCCGCTGGTAGTGGTTCTATTTATCAGCTGTCGCGCGTTTTTCGTGACGATGAATTGGGGCGTTGGCATAATCCTGAATTCACGTTATTGGAATGGTATCAGTTGAACGTGGATCACCATGGGTTATTGGACGAGATAGACGCGTTATTGCAGGGGTTGTTAGGATGTGCGCCGTTGGTGCGTTATACCTATCAAACAGTTTTTGAAACAATTTGCGGGATTAACCCGTTTACCACGGACTGGCGAGAATTATGTGCGTGCGTGAACCGCTTTGATTTGGCCGGTGTTCTAGATGCGGAAGAGCAGGACTGCGATCAATACTTATTTCTATTAATGAGCCATGTGGTTGAGCCAGCTTTGGCGGCTGAACCAAGGCCAGTAGCGGTATTAGGGTTTCCGGTATCGCAAGCGGCATTAGCACAAATTGAAGAAGGGCGTGCAGCACGTTTTGAAGTCTATTTTCGCGGAGTAGAGTTGGCGAATGGCTTTTATGAATTAACGGATGTCGCGTTGCAAGCCTCCCGCTTTCAGCAAGATAATCACATCCGCCAAGCGAAAGGCTTGTCACCTGCGGCGGTTGACACGTTCTTATTGCAAGCATTAACGCATGGATTACCCCCCTGCAGTGGTGTCGCGTTAGGTGTAGACAGATTGTTTGCGATAGCGATGAATGAGACCAATATTGCATCTTGTTTGGCGTTTGATTTTTCTAGAGCTTGAAAGATTTACATGCATACAAATGCTTGCAATCTATGCCGTACGCTACTTAATCATTATTCCAATGTTTAATGACAATTTTTATCAATAACTGGTGGCCTTCCAAGCGGATTTTATGGGGATAATGGCGTTCGTATTTATCATAAGCGATGACAAATCCAGCTTGTTTTAACATGATAATATCATCGCTGGAAGGGGCACGTGTTATCGATGTTATAGGCCCAGGCGCGGGACGACCTCTTATCCAATCATACAAATCACTGACGGGAATGCGGATACCGGTTTCTTTCGCCAACAGTGTTTCGGCGTCGTTTGACTGTATCACCTTATTGCCTTGGCGGTAAGTCAACATCCCTTGGTGCATGGTAATATCAATAGTATCGCTCCCTAAAGGCCCGTTGAGCAAAATTTGGTAGTCTTTGCGTCCACGCTGAACCCATGTAAAGTTCGCAATCCAGCCATGCTGTTGATTCTTGGCGGCAATCGCGCCTGAAAGTTGAAACGATGAGCCAAGCGGCTGAGTGGATTCGGGTTGTTTGGATAAATTCAATGTTGAACAACCGCTCAGCAGCGAAACGGAAAATAAAATAATTAAAGTGGTTAGACGGTTCATGAGGATTGTATTGTCCCTGTTTTTTATGAAACAATAGCAGGAGTGGGTTAATAATCCAATAGGTTTGAGAGGATGATGCAACGTTCTGCTATTTATCCCGGCACATTTGATCCCATTACGAATGGCCATATTGATATGATTACACGTGCCGCCAACTTATTTCCTAAAGTGATTGTGGCGGTTGCTAATAACTTACCTAAACGTCCAGTTTTTTCGTTAGAGGAACGTATCCGATTGACGCAAGAAGCGATCCAACATGTTCCTAACGTGGTGATCACTGGTTTTGAGCAGTTATTGGTAGAGTTTGCCAAAGCCCAAGGCGCCTCTATTATCCTACGTGGATTGCGATCTGCGATTGATTTTGATTATGAATTTCAATTGGCAGGGATGAATCATAAATTAGACCCCACTATGGAAACTATTTTTTTAACCCCGTCAGAAGAGTTTTTGTGTATTTCTTCAAGTTTGGTGAGAGAAATCGCCACCCTAGGGGGAGATGTTTCTAGCTTTGTTCCCCCTGGTGTTGTCGTGGCGTTTTGTCAAAAAAATTTGCTTAAATTCTAGGGTCTGTAGGCCATTCTTTTTTCGAAGCACTATGTCCCGAAACGGGTTCGTAGGACATAGATATTTGAATGGCTACCAACGCTTAGTTAAATCATTAATTGCCTGATACACGCGCTCAATTAACTGTTTTTTATCCTTAAGATCGTACGTTGATGCATCAATAGGTTTCCCCACGTGCACTTCAGCATGCTGCTCCAAATGAAACTGATACGAATGGGCAGGTAAAATACGATTAGCGCCGCGAATGCCGATGGGGATAATCGTCGCACCTGTTTTGATAGCGGTTATAAATCCACCTTGTTTAAAGGGTTGGAGTGCCCCTGTGACGGAGCGTGTACCTTCAGGAGCAATCCACATCACGATTCCGGATTCTAATAACGATTTGACTAAACTCAAATCTTGAATCGCTTGTTTACGGTTTCTGCGATCGATGAAGGGAAATTCAGCTGCTATCATCCCGCCACCCATAATCGGAATTCGAGACAGTTCTTTTTTAGCCAGCATGCGGACGGGATGATTAGGAAATGCTTGTAAGCTTAATGGAATGTCTAACAAGCTGGTGTGATTGCACATGAGAATCACGGCTTTCCCGAGATTGGGTGTCACATGGTGTGGGTTTATGACAGTACAATGAATCTTAAATAAACGCAGCATTCGCATCGCCCAACGTTGTAATTCTTCATTGCACCATTGTCGCGTAATGCTGCCGCGTAAGGCTTTTATAATAGCACGGCCACAAGTTGCAGCCATATAAACACAGGACAAAATCATAATCCAGAAAGAGCGAAGATAGCCGGCTTTCATGATAAAATTCCTTAAAATTTAGAGAAAAGCATATTACCACAAAATATGTGGTATACTACCCGCTAGTTTATATCACTAGGAGACGTGATGTTATACGGGATTTTGAATTTATCTTTTTGGGGCTATGTCATTGCTGGCCTTATTTTTACACAACTCTCGATTGCTGGCGTTACCGTTTATTTGCATCGCAACCAAACGCATCGAGCGTTAGATTTGCACCCTTTTATTAGTCATATATTTCGGTTCTGGCTTTGGGCTTCTACAGGTATGGAAACCGGTCAATGGGTGGCGATTCATCGCAAGCATCATGCTACGACGGATGTTGAAGGTGATCCGCATAGTCCTGCGGTGGAAGGGATAAAAAAAGTATTTTGGCAAGGTGCTGAATTGTACCGCGCAGCGAAGAAAAACCGTGAAATCATAGAAAAATACTCGTTTGGTACGCCGGACGATTGGGTGGAAAGAAACATTTATACTAAATATTCTTCGCAAGGACCACTTGTGATGCTGCTGATCAACTTGTTCTTATTTGGTATCCCTGGGGTGACCATTTTTGCAATACAGATGATGTGGATACCGATATGGGCGGCTGGTGTTGTGAATGGTATTGGGCATTTCCGTGGGTATCGTAACTTTGAATGTCCGGATACGTCTACTAACGTGTTTCCATGGGGATTTTGGATTGGTGGCGAAGAATTACACAACAATCACCATGCCTTTGCTTCTTCAGCAAAATTCTCGGTCAAATGGTGGGAATTTGATATTGGCTGGATGTATATTAAAATATTGTCATTCTTTGGATTGGCGACCGTTAAAAAATTACCGCCTAAGCTTGTTGAAGCGAGCGATAAGTCGCATGTCGATATCGATACGGTGAAAGCAGTTGTGACGAACCGTTTTCAAATCACGGCGAACTATTATAATGATGTGTTGCGACCTATGTTGATTCAAGTTAAACGTAACCAAGTTAGCTCGGAACAAGATAAACAATTGGTCTACCGCGCAGGTCAATTATTGAAGCGAGAGCAATCTTTATTGACACCGAAGTCTTCTTCGCGATTGAAAGCCTTGCTTGATCGATATGAGCAACTTCGTATAGCCTATGATTTTCGGGAATCTCTGCAATATGTCTGGTTGAAAACTGCTTCTTCGCAAACGGAATTGGTGGAGTCATTGCAAGCATGGTGTAAGCAAGCTGAAGAATCAGGGTTGGAGCGATTACAACAGTTTTCAATTCGACTCAAAGGGTACGTGCTGCACTCAAATTCTGTATGACCCAATAACACATTATTCAGAGTCTAGCGAAGGATCGCTTACGATGTGACAATGTGATGCACTGTCGAGGTCTTTCGTAAAATCTTTTAGGACTGATGCAAAGTCCCATAAGTGTCGTTTTAGTATTTAATTCGGCCATTTAGGCCACTAAAACTACTTGTTGAATTTTAGATCCGACTTACTTCACGATTTTGCGTAAGTTCTGTTTTTGACAAAAATAATCAAGATTTGGGCTTGCAAGAAACTTGTTGTTTATGTCACCATGAGATTTTCGTTATAATAATAAGATTGACGCACAATTCCGAGGTCGAGTAGGATTTAGCATTGAATGAGGGCGTTGAGAAGACTTAATCAACTCATTCGATACGTGATCCAACATAGCCATCGGCGTTTTTCGTGTGTCCTTATTAAGTTTTGCTGAGAGATAACCATGAATTGGAGCTTATTTCTGAATGTTTTGCTACTCATCGGAGTCGTCATTGCAATTCTGCATACTTTAAAAGTACGCCGGCAGGATGCAACAGCATCGGCCAGTGCATTGCGACCGACAATCCAACAACAGTCCCAGGCGACATTCGACGAAATTGTTTCTGTGCGCAAACTAAATGACGCTGGACCGGAATCCTCTTCGCCTCCCCAGCCCACTTTAACGCCACTGATATGTCAATCGGTGTCTCCTAAATTGTATACAGAATCAGCCATTCACATCCCTTTTAAGGCATCTTCGGAAAGGTCTCAAATAGTCGATGTATTCGCAACCAAGGTTGACGATAGTGATAATACTCCTTTGATGATGTTCTTGTTAGCCAAGCCCAACCGACAATTGGCGGGATATGAACTCTTACAAGCGGTATTGTCTGCGGGGTTTCGGTTTGGTGAAGGTGACTTATTTCATCGACATCAATATCCAAACGGACAGGGTGCGGTGATGTGCAGTCTTGCCGCTGCGACCCCTACAGGCGTATTTGATCTCCAAAATATTGGCGGATTCATGGTGCGAGGGTTGTGTTTGTTTATGCATGTGTCGGAAGAAGCGGCGATTGACGCAGAGCGGTTTGATATTATGATGGACACGGCAAAAACATTGAGTGACGCCCTAGACACGCATTTGCTCGATGACCAACGTCAACTCTTATCTGAATTAAGCATTATGCGTTATCATCAACGTTTGTCTTTGCTTGAAGCGATCTCTGAATGAGGCCATTGTGTTCGATCGTCTGGATTGCCGTGTATAAGGTCTGCAGGTAGGCAAAAATAACGCAATGTGTGTTCAAAATTTAGGTACTTTTGCCTTGATATCCCTCTACCTTTGTCGTCAACTATACAGTAAACTATTTATTTCTAGATGAAAGTTATGACGGTATGAATCTTAGTATCATTTCTCGTGTTTTAAACGTTCCATGCCGACACGATAGGCTTATCTCTAGCATC
>CANNJG010000079.1 GCA_947504795.1 Legionellaceae bacterium | reverse complement strand
TTGGAACCCAAGAGATTGGGCGCGAAACGATCACAGACAAGTCGATGATCGGCCATACGGCGGCGGACCCGGCATGGTCATGATGTATGAACCGCTGCATGCCGCTATTGTGCATGCCAAGCAGCACATGTCAGCTGGGTGCAAAACAATTTACTTAAGTCCGCAAGGACAACGCATTGACCAAAAAAAACTAAATGCGGCTGCTCTCGACACAAGCTCTTTGCTGTTCATAGCAGGACGTTATGAAGGCATCGATGAACGAGTCATTGTTCAGGATGTTGATGAAGAGTGGTCCATTGGTGATTTTGTATTAAGTGGCGGAGAATTGGCGGCGATGGCATGTATAGATGCCATTATTCGACTACTCCCCGGTAGTTTGGGGCATCCCGCTTCAGCAGCGACCGATTCTTTTATGAATGGATTACTAGATTTTCCGCATTACACGCGGCCTGCAATCTTGGAGAGCGGCACAGTACCTAACGTATTGTTAAGTGGTAGCCACCAGAAAATTGCACAATGGCAACGCAAACAGGCGTTGGGAAAGACCTGGTTAAAACGCCCAGACTTACTGGGAGAGGTAACCTTAAGTAAGGCGGATGAACGCTTACTGATGGAATTTAAAAAAGAACGATTACATGAGGATGACTAGGGTCAGTCAACGATTCATCTCTTATAGCCCATATCATCGAGGCGCCTTAAGATGAAAGAGCAACAGACCCCAGCAAATCATGAGGCGTTTTTTCGACAATAGTTTGATAGTAGACCGAGGAGTAATGATGACAAACATCATAGATCAATTGAATGCTGAGCAAATGCAAGGCAAAACCATTCCTGAATTTAATCCAGGAGATACTGTATTGGTGCAAGTGAAAGTCATCGAAGGAACGCGTGAGCGGTTACAGGCGTTCGAGGGTGTAGTCATTGCGAAACGCAATCGTGGTTTAAACTCTGCGTTTACGGTGCGTAAAATATCCCACAATGTCGGCATTGAACGCGTATTTCAAACCTATAGTCCAATGGTAGATAGCATCACCGTAAAACGTCGTGGTGATGTGCGTCGCGCTAAGCTTTATTATTTACGTAACTTAGCAGGCCGTGCAGCGCGTATTAAAGAAAAATTAGCCACAAAAAAAGCGGATTAGGGTGAGCAGATATCGTATTCCCGCGCAAGCGGGAATGCTTTTTTGCGAAACCACTGTCGCGCAAAAGTGAGTGGCTCTCCATGTTGTGCGCGAAAACCTTACAACACAAACAATTGCTCAACCACCCTCTTCCACACTGGGCACACGTTATATGTGTTCGCAAAAAGTATACCAAGAGTATTGAGATTTGAAGTAATCCAAACTATTATCAATCTTTTTGAAACGCAGAAGTGATTATGGCCCGTATTCATCTCCGAATCTTAAAGCAAAATAAACAATTCCAAACAGAGGTTATAACAAGCTTAATCCCCTTCATAACCATGGTTTATATCATTTTTATTCATCCTGTCATTTTACATAAAATAGGCGGGGATAATGGCGCCGTCATCGCTGCTACTTGCCTAATATCTGCCTTTGTTTGGTGCGGGCATCCTGTTATATTTCTTAATAAAATGATTAACTCAAAAAAAAACCGAACCTCTGCGACTGATATTAGCACCCTGTGTTCCTCGTATTTTTTCTCATTAGTTAGGAAGTTATGATTACACGTGTTCACCAAATGAATGGAAAACAAATTGCGGATCTTGAGCTATTGATGCGTCGCTGCAAAACCGTTGATCAGAATACGATTCCCGTTTACAAGCATCTGATTGATAAACGCCACGCTTTATCATGTAATACCCTGTATTACGAAGCATCTACCCTCATGGGGTATTTACGTACGTTCTTTTTTTATGCCGATGCGTGTGAAATTGCGCTCATGGTCGACCCCGGGTGTCGTCGCCAAGGTATCGCGCGCAGGTTACTCAGAGAAATTACGCCCATTATTAATTTAGAAGGAATACACCAATTAATTTTTTCGACGCCCAAGGATTTGCATCAAGACTGGTTGACTAGCTTAGGCCTCAGCTATCGCAGTTCTGAGTTTCAAATGCAATTTGATCCGAAAAAACCGAGTGTAATCTCGTTTAAACCCCTGCAAATTCGCCTAGCGTCAATACAGGATATTGAAATATTAGTCCAATTAGATGACATCTGTTTTCCGAAAAAAAATCCGAATGCAACAGTGTTATTCCATAATTTATTTATGACGTCTAATTGTGTCATTTTTGTCATAACACAAGAAAATAGCGTGGTTGGAAAAGCCCATGTCTTTAAAGAGTCGGATTGTGCGCGCATTACCGACATTGGGGTACTGCCTGATTTTCGTGGACGCGGTATTGCAAGTGCCTTGATTAAACACTGCATTAATCATGCGCTGATTAATAACAAACCCAAAATTACGCTGGATGTTGAGATTAACAATACATCAGCACTTCGGTTATACGACGCGTTAGGGTTTGAAATTGTAAATGCCCATGATTATTGGCAAACCCCCATCCAAGCATCTGAGTTTGGTTTATCAGCCGTTTTACAGAGTACCAAGAACCTCGATAATCCCGATCCATCATTGACTTCGCAAAAGGACTTTTTATGAAAAAACGTGTGGTTATCACCGGGATGGATATCGTCTCTTCACTTGGTAGCGGTCTAAACACCTTTTGGCAAACAGCAATTGCAGGGAAATGTGGTATCCAACGGATCCAAGGCTTTGATCCCTCGCCCTACCCAACGCAAATAGCAGGCGAAGTCAGAGATTTATCATTAGAGCATTTACCCGAATTTAATCGCCCCAAACGCTATCCCAAAGTAGCTCAGTATGCTCTATTTTGCGCGCATAGCGCTATTGAGCAAGCCCAAATCACTTCAAAAGAATTAAGTGAAGCCGGCACTTATGTCGGGACCAGCGTGGGAGGGACGCCCGAATTAGACTCTGCTTACGGTTATTTCTTTGCAGGTCAATGGCGAAAAATCCCTGCGCTCTCGGTGATTAGGGGGATGCCTAATTCTATTGCTAATCACATTGCGATAGCATTCGGTATTGGAGGGCCCAATTCGACGATTTCAAATGCTTGCGTATCCTCAGCAGAAGCGATCGGCAATGCCTATCAGCAAATTGCTCAAGGGAAACTAAATACCGTCATTTGTGGGGGAACCGAATCATTAGTCCTGGAAGCACCCATGGTTACGTGGTGTAAATTACGCGTTATGTCCACACGCAACGATGAGCCGCATCTTTCTTGTCGCCCTTTTGACCTAGACCGCGATGGCATGGTGATGGCCGATGGTGCAGGTTTCCTAGTCCTAGAAGAGTTAACCCAAGCACAAGCACGAGGCGCGAAAATTTATGGCGAAATTGTCGGTTATGGCGCAAGTTGCGATGCATTTCATATCACCGCTCCCAACTCACAAGGCCAAATCCGTTCTATTAACACCGCACTGAATGACGCGCAACTCACTGCCGACGATATTCAGTATATTCATGCCCATGGCACCGGTACTGCTCTGAATGACGCCACTGAAACCGCAACGATTAAAGCCATTTTTGCAGAACGGGCTTATCAGATTCCTATCACAGCCTTAAAAGCAATGACAGGCCATGCAATTGGCGCAGCGGGAGCTATGCAAGTCATTGCTGCGTTATTAAGCATAGAACACAACACACTACTACCAACAATCAATCGCTATACCCCAGATCCGATGTGCGATTTAGACTATGTACCCCTAGTTGCTCGAAAACAAGCGGTCGATACCGTGTTATCGAATCATTTTGCATTCGGTGGCGCCAATGCCGCGCTCATTTTAAAACGTTATAGTGCCTAGGTCTGAATAAGTAAAAAAAGGGGGCGTATTCCCCACTTTTCAAAGAAACGTTCTAGTGGGCGCATCTTAAACCAAATCCTTGCTAAAAAATACGCGCATACCTATGTATGCTGGGCTTTTTAAGCAAGAATTAGTGTTGAAAAAAGCATTTAAAATAAATTTCAAAATACCCGTGAAACAGTTATACTCTCACTACTTTTAATCGGAACTCATACCATGAACGTTTCACTGAATGATATCGCGCAAATCGTTAGCGGTAATGTGATTGGAAATGACGCGGTTATGATCAGCGCACTTGCGCCTATTGATCACATTCAGCCGAATACAATCGTCTTTGCAGAAGGCGATGATAATATTAAATGTGCGGAAGCGTCACAAGCGGCCGCCATTCTGGTCGCGAAGCACGTTAATTCTTTAAAAAAACCTTTCATTCAAGTAGACAATCCTTTCAAAGCATTTATGCAATTATTGCAACACTTTTATCCTGCACATCCCGCTGTCATGGGCATTCATTCTACGGCTGTGATTGCTGAGGATGTGCTGATGGGTGAGCGTGTCTCGATTGGCGCCTTTGTCTCTATTCAATCAGGCTCAACCATTGGCAATGATTGTGTCATCAAAAGTCATGTCTCGATAGGCCATCAAGTCAGTATCGGCGCTCACACCACGATTCATCCTCATGTAGCCGTGTACGACAAGAGCCAAATTGGACAACGCGTATGTATTCATGCCGGTAGCGTCATTGGCTCCGATGGATTTGGATATACCTTCGAAAATGGCCAACATACTAAAATCCCTCATGTGGGCTTTGTCACCATCGAAGACGATGTAGAAATTGGCGCCTCTACCATGATTGATCGCGCCACCTTGGGTTCAACCGTCATCGGTCAAGGCACAAAGATTGATAATTTGGTGCAGATTGCTCATTCGGTTAAACTCGGAAAACATAATATTGTTTGCGGATTTACAGGGATTGCAGGGAGTACGACCAGCGGTAATCACGTAGTATTTGCAGCTAATGTTGGCGTGAGTGATCATGTCCAGATCGACGATGGCGTAATATTAGGCGCCAGAGCAGGGGTCCCTCCAAAGAAACATCTCAAACACGGCAATATCTATCTTGGCAGCCCCGCACGCCCAAAAGACAAAGCGATTGAACAAGAACTATCCTTGACACGCATTCCCTTCATGCGCAAAAACATTCAAACATTAACCGAGAAAGTCGCACAATTGAATGAAAAGCTGACTCAATTAATTGCAAAGGAACCTGCAGAATGACCCAGCCATTGATATTGATCGATGGCTCTTCTTATTTTTATCGGGCGTTTCATGCACTTCCCCCACTCACCACTAGTAAAGGACAACCCACAGGTGCGGTGTATGGCGTAGCCAATATGGTGAGGCGACTGATAAAAACCTATCAACCCACACACATTGCTGTTATCTTTGACGCGAAAGGGAAAACGTTTCGTGATGATTGGTACCCTGAGTATAAAGCACACCGACCACCCACCCCTCCTGATTTATCAGTGCAATTTGAACCCTTGCAAACCTTGTTAAAAGCGATGGGATTACCTATTCTCACCATACCAGGCGTTGAAGCAGATGATGTCATCGCGACGCTGGCACTCCAAGCAAGCGCCCAGGGCATGCCAGTATTAATTTCAACCGGCGATAAAGATATGGCGCAATTGGTGAATCATCATATTACGCTCATTAATACCATGTCGGATCAAAAACTGGATCCTGCCGGTGTAAAAACCAAATTTGGCGTCACGCCCTCGCAAATTATCGACTATCTCACCTTGATTGGCGATACCTCCGATAACGTCCCTGGAGTGCATAAATGTGGCCCGAAAACCGCAGTGAAATGGTTGGCGCAATTCGGCACACTCGATAATGTGATAGCGCATGCCCATGAAATCAGTGGAAAAGTCGGAGAGTCTCTGCGCGCTAGTTTGACGTATTTACCCTTATCCAAGCGACTGATTACCCTGAAAACCGATGTCGCATTAGACGTGACCCCCGATGCTTTGCGCCTTCAAGCGGCAAAGGAATCTACCCTACAAACGCTAAGCCAAACCTTAGAATTTAAACCTGGTGCATTTGGCCAAAATGGAGAACAGAAGCTCAAGACTCCGGTTGATTTTTTAGTGATCACATCTTCAGATATCTGGGAGAACTACCGTCAGGCGCTTCTCAATAGTAAGCTTATCTGTGTGGACACCGAGACCACCGACTTGGATACCTTACAAGCAGAAATCGTAGGCATTGCTCTGCAGGTTGAGGGCCAATTACCGGCCTATATTCCCTTGTTACACGAAGATGGCAGCCCACAGTTATCTCAAGAAACGATTTTAGCCGATCTCAAGCCACTCTTAGAAGACCCCAACCGGCCCAAAGTGGGCCAAAACCTAAAATACGACTACAGCGTTTTTAAAAATCATGGGATTACCCTGCAAGGTATCGCCTATGACACCATGTTAGAATCCTATCTCTTAAATAGCGCTGGCCGACGGCATGATTTAGATTCATTGGCGACGCAGTATCTTCATCACCAAACCATCCAATTTACCGACATTGCCGGGAAAGGCAGCAAACAATTACGCTTTAATCAAATACCCGTTGCACAAGCAGCCCCTTATGCCGCAGAAGATGCGATGGTCACGTTACAACTCCATCACACCCTCTATCCGCGTTTATCGTCTGAATTGCGCAACGTATTTCATACCATTGAGATGCCCCTCATCACCGTATTAGCCGATATGGAACGCTATGGTGTACTCATTGATAGGAACTGTTTGGCGCAACAAGGCACAAAGCTCGGCGCACGCATTACTGAACTTGAACAAGAAGCGACGGCCCTCGCAGGCCAAGTATTCAATTTAAATTCCCCGAAACAATTACAAAGCATTCTCTACGACGAACAAAAACTCCCTATTCTAGCCAAAACCCCAACGGGCCAACCCTCTACAGCCGAAGCAGTTCTTCAGGAGCTCGCCTTAACGTATGAATTACCTGCCATTATTTTAGAGTATCGTAGCCTAAGCAAGTTGATGTCTACGTACATTGAAGCTTTGCCGAAAAGTATCCATCCGCAAACAGGCAGGGTGCACACCTCGTATAATCAAGCCGTCACCACCACTGGTCGCTTATCTTCCAGTGATCCGAATTTACAAAATATACCCGTACGCACCACCGAAGGCCGCGCTATTCGTAAAGCGTTTATTGCCCCACCGGGTTGTCGTATTGTCACCGCAGATTATTCTCAAATCGAATTACGCATCATGGCGCATGTTTCACAAGATCCGCAATTATTAGCAGCGTTTTCTGCCGGATTGGACATCCATAAAGCAACTGCCGCTGAAATTGCCGGGGTCCCACTCGAGGCAGTCTCCTCAGACATGCGCCGCGATGCAAAAGCCATAAATTTTGGGTTAATTTATGGGATGTCCGCTTTTGGGTTAGCCAAACAACTCGGTATGGACCGTCACAAAGCGCAACGTTATATTGATCGCTATTTTGAGCGCTATCCCGGAGTATTAGCCTATATGGAGCGCACGCGCGCTCTGGCGCACCAACAAGGTTATGTAGAAACTGTTTTCGGGCGGAGGTTAGCCTTACCGGATATCCATGCACAAGCGATGCAAACGCGGAAAGCCGCCGAGCGCGCAGCCATTAATGCCCCACTTCAAGGCACCGCCGCTGATATCATAAAAAAAGCCATGCTGGCGGTAGCCGCCTGGCAGGCAGAAACAGATACCCCTCGAGCTATCCTGACCATGCAAGTGCATGATGAATTAGTCTTTGAAGTCCCCGAAGAATCGGTAGCCAACGCTCAACACGCCATTAAAACCATAATGGAACAAACAGTAACCTTATCGGTACCGCTCATCGTCTCATTGGGGAGTGGTGCGAATTGGGATGAAGCGCATTAATTATTGTGCGACTTATAAACAAAACGGATTTTTATTATGACGAGCTCAACACAAGAACACTATCAAGATTGCATCGATATTCTAGA
Organism: Legionellaceae bacterium; assembly: GCA_947504795.1. Taxonomy (GTDB): domain Bacteria; phylum Pseudomonadota; class Gammaproteobacteria; order Legionellales; family Legionellaceae. The sequence goes on along the minus strand of CANNJG010000079.1, from coordinate 738 downwards.
GTCATTACGGAGCTGGTTGGCTTATCACACAACCTACGGGAGTAGTAGCGCTTATCAAGCTAAGTCTTTTGAATGCATCATGGCAGAACTTGCATTAAAGGGACTGACACTCGATGCATTAGTACCGGTGACCCTATCAGATAACCATTGTTCCTTAGTGAGTGTTACTGTTCATAGCATTTATGATGAATTAAAGATTCCGATAACGGACAAAGATTATCCCTTGACACAAATATTTACGCATATTCATGAAAATGAGCTTGCGACCACAAAACTTTTAAATACATTATTAGACTCTCAAATAAGAAAATATAGAAAAATATTAAGCAACACGCCGCTATCACCAATAGTTGTGATGGAGAAAAACAAAGAGGTTGCCCATTCATCTAAGAATAAAACACCTTCAAGAACCTGTTTGAAGCGCTATTTTTGCTGTGGATTTAACTTTTATAAAGCGAACAACTATCCAGAAGGCGAAAATATAAGCTTGTTGGGTTCGGCCAAACAAACAACCCGGGATGCCGAGGAAATGACTTCCCCAGGAATCCCCGCCATTAAACTTAGACCGAGTCATTTAAGCTATTAAGCAGAGAGTGTTCATCTAACTGTGTCATCTCGTCAGTCACCTTAAACCCAAATTAAGTCGTCCGTCGAAATAAATTTGGAGCTGTGAGATGATAAGTGCCCAATTTTGCATAGGTTGGTTCCATTTTTCCAGTACTTTTTGACAAGCGCAAT
>CANNJG010000078.1 GCA_947504795.1 Legionellaceae bacterium | reverse complement strand
CTTGCTTTATATCGAATGAATATCTCTGCCCAGTAAGCTTGACCTGATTTCAACATCGACTACCCCACCTTTCTTAAAGGTTGATAGCTTGACGGTTCTTATTTTTGATTTGTAGGTGTATTTCTCCGAACACTTACTATACAACGTAAATATATAACGATGCGTTCCTTGCGGCGGGCAAGGTCCTCGATACACCGGGGTTCCCCAACTGTTCAAGCCGCTCGGTAAGGTCGAGTTCCCATCTTCAGCCAACTGTCGAACGATTGGCGGAATATTATAAAGCACCCAATGATCCCAAACCCCGGTCAGTGCATCGGGATCTTCAACCGTCAATACAAAGGATTGGGTATCACTCCCATAAGCGTCTTTCCATACTAACGGCGGCGAATGATCGCCACCTTTGCACGTATAGAGAACAGGAATGGCCGAATTAGAGGCAAATGCGGGACTTTCCAGTAATAGATGATGCTGAGCCATACTCGGCATAGACAGACCCCATAACCCGACCAACAGTATCCCTATGATTTTTTTCATAACGTGATATGACCTTAACTCGCATCCAGCAATTCCTGTGCAACCTTATCTAAGGTTTGCCCCTGTTCTGTAATAATTGCACGCGCATGCGCTTCAATAGTATCAATATTTGCCTTGGTCGTATCAAAAGGCGCAGCATTCTTCATATTTTTATTAAAATAGTAATAGTCAAATTTTTTCGATGCAGAAAAATATTGGATACTGCTTATCGCATCTCTGATAACGGTATTTTGAGACTTGTATACAATAGAGAGAATAGAGCGCAACCAGTGTAAAAACCCCCAATGCTGGATTTTATCGGCTTTAAGATTGAGATTCGCCAAGGATCCGCCTCCGGTACCCAAATGCACAATGAGAAATCGCGATGCATGAGGATACAAGGCTAAAGCCTCTCGAATCCCATCAAGACTTGGATTATTTGTAAATATCCCGCCATCCACTAAAACGTTTCTAGTGCGATGATGATAATCCGTGAAGATAGCCGGCGCAAAAAAAGTTGGTGTAGCCGTTGCCGCGGTGATGACATCGGCAAGGAGATACCGGCTAATCGCTTCATCACATTCCCAACTATTCAATATTTCTGGATAATTTCTTTCAATATCATAGACCGTAATCGCCACTTTTTTAAGCAAAGCCCCAAAGGTTATTTTATCGCCTAAAAACCGTAAAAACTCAGTATGTGAATGTTGAATCGATAAATGAGGACCAATTAATCCATGCAAAGTCAATATTTCTCTCGTCACAGAAGGCGCTAAAACCTCCTTAGAAAAGTCTGTGTAGATTTCTAATAATTTCCCAGCAGAATACCTTGGTTTCCCATCATCATCCGGTACATTCAACGATGACACAATGATTGAACCTGTAGACGTTCCTGTAAAAAAGTCAAATAAATCAACAATTGGCTTCCCTGTCTTCTCTTCCAAATAACGCAACAAGACAAGTGGCATAACGCCATCAATTCCGCCGCCATCAATAACGAGAATTCTAACCGTGGTCAGATCTTTTTTATCTAAAAACGCGTTACACTTCTTCCCCCCGTTTTGTGGAGACAAGCTAATAATGTTTGAAAACACATAACTGTAGATATGGCTCGCAATGGCAAACACCATAACTAAACCAAACAGACTCCATAGGATTTTCTTCACCGTTATATCCACTTGCGGTATTTAAAATATTTATAGGGTATCCATGATGAGAGTAAGCTCAATCCTACTACGTAGATATAGCCAAAGTGCCAATCTAATTCCGGCATAAAATGAAAATTCATGCCATAAAAACTCATCACCAAGGTAGGGGGCAAAAAAATAACCGCTGCGACCGAAAAAAGCTTAATAATATTATTTTGATCAATGTTGACAAATCCCAACGTAGCTTCCAATAAAAAAGCAATTTTATTTGAAAAGAAATTGACATGTTCGCTCAGTGAATTCAAATCAGCACTCAACGACAACAGACGCATGTGCCGGTCTTCATTCAATCGAACATCTGCTGACTTGGTTAAAAACATCGCCAATCGTGCAAACGTCATGAGGCTTTCACTGACTTTAGAATTCAAATCACCCAACGCACCGATATCGTGCATTAACCCTAAGTAATCCGGTTTTTTTGCCTGTTTGTTCGGTTTGAAAATCGATTTTGAATAGGTTTCTAAACGTCGACTAATTGATTCTAGAATATCCGTCAACCGATCAAACATGCTATCTAACAATTCTAGAAACAAAGTCACCGCATCCAAATGTGCAGCATCAAATTTTGAGAGATGTGCATTAAACCACTCAAAAGATTGAGGATGGATATAGCGCACAGTAACTAATTGTTGCTTCGTCAATACAAAAGATACGGGGTCCAAAATCGGATCGGTTGAATCAGAGAGATCCACGATCAATACCGTCATGAAATAATTATCTTTATCACTATATAAACGGCTCGACAACTCGATTTCCGCCATATCGGCTCTCGTCGGCACGCTAAGGAGCAAACACTGTTCAACTAACGCTTCCTCTTCTTTAGAGGGCGTTCGTAAATCAATCCACAAAGCATCTTTGAGTGCTTTTTTTGTAGCTCGATCGGTTACCAAAACATCGTGCGATTTTAATGACTTTCGATTTAGGCAGGTTAGCATCGTCACGCATCCTTGTGCTAAGGCATCCACTGCGTGCTGTGCGTGGATCCTTCATACCAACGGCTCAAAACATTTGCTTAGATAATAGCTTATGTCCGTTATCGAAAAAAGTAAATGACAACCTCAGCAGTAATACATTAGGGTCAACACTCGAAGGCCCGGTTCTGAATCAAAAAACTCATGTTTAACCGCTGAATTTTCATAAGCAATAAATTTTGTTTTTTTAACAAGTTGTTCTCAAAACGTTAAAAAAACCTTATTATCCTTTAAAAGGTAATTGCCATCTTAGCAAACAGGAACCATTGTGTCGCACCATAATAGCAACAGAAATGTAACCATACAGTATGAAATTAATCCTTTAGAAAACGTGACAGACGAATTATCAAAAGAAACCAAAACCAGCGCCCACTTAAAAAAAACCAACTTGTTAGACTTAACAAAACATCGCTTCTTTATGTCCTTTGTTTATATCCTTTTAGGTATCTTAGCACTTTTATCTATTCTGGTTATTATCAACACCTATGTATTACATTTAAAAGTAGAAACAGCCGTTATCAGTACGCAAATTGAAACAATGACCGCCCCCATTAACGGATACCTCACCCACATGTATGCGTCATCTGGGGCATACGTAAAAAAAGGTGACCCATTGTTTAAAATTGAAAGCATTAATCTGGAACGAGAACTTCGATTAGCCCGTGTCCAATCTTCTGAATCGAAATTAAACATAGACTATTATCAACAATTGCTTTCTAACGAGCAACAACGTTTAAAAATATATCAAAAAATAGGCAGTAACCGGGTGGTATCTGCGCAATCTCATGTCAATAGCTCGTTACAGAACGTCGCCAACACGCAACATAATCTAGATCGATTGATTAAGTTAAACCAGAAACACTACATCAGCGATGCGTTGCTAGAAGCCGGACGCACCAAATATGTTAGCGCTCAAGAACAATTGGCTGATGCTAAAGCTCAACACAGCATTGAGCGCTATTCTCTGAAGTCTGTCCATAACGGCATGTATTTCACCGGCACCAAAACAGAAGGCATCATGCATGACCTAGAGGCACAGCTGATAGCCGCTCAAAGAAAAGCAACGCTAGACGACAAGCGCGTAAGCGTCTACGAACATTTAATAAAAAAATTAACTGTCGTGGCACCTTTTCATTGCAAAGTCACGCAAATCTTAAAATCAGAAGGCAATACGACGGATACCTTTAAGCCGATTATTTTTATCGAAAAAATCGACGCAGAAAAACATATTATTGCTTATCTCACTCAAGAGGAAATCATCCATATTGGCGCGGGGAAGGTTAAGATATACGTACCGGCATTAGGTAAAACCTTTGGCGGTAACATAGTAGACATTAATCGTACCGATGGGTTTGTTGACGCAGTCAATGCGCAATATAGATGGCGAGACTTCCAAATTGACCGCTCTGCAAAAGTAACCCTAGAGGTCGGACGTACTGACCAACATAATTTTAACAAAATAGCTTTTTCTGGTATGCCCGTCATCGTATATTTTCGCAAAAAACACCTCCTGTTTTAAATTTAGGAATTTTTAGAATCAGTCTGGTTTTTTAAAAGCAATCAGGGCCTCATTCTTTTTTCATGGACCTATATTGCGTTATTTTTATATAATAAGTTCTTTTTTGGGTTAAATGAGTCTATACTTTAACTAACATAATTCAAATAAGGGTTTATCATGGCCTTTCAAAAAAAGATAAGACACTCAAGCATCAAATAGCGATTGTTACAACATCATCAGGTTTTAAAGTTCAAGAATTTTGTGAAGCAACAGAATTTCTTATTTACCCGGGGACTTCAATGAGTCATCTCATTACAGAAGATAATCCTGTATTAGAACCCGAGGGAAACAAAGAGTATATCATCAAAGCACAAGGGACTATTATTGTGGACTTTTCTCAAAATGTTCAAGAACCTACGCTTGGCGTCGAAAGTAATACTATAGATTTTGGACATAATGCACTGAAGGCAAAAGTGGATTCACGCGGTCTTACACAGATGATCATTGATTTTTTTCAAAAATATATTTGGACTTAATAAAGTGTTTGATATTTCACCCTCGCCCGCAGAAGGGTCATTGAAACCTAGGTTTTAGGGACAAGGAACGGCTCCAAATTACTCGGAGTATGGGTGGAGTGACCGGACTTTGAGTCCTAAACCCGATGGTCGAAAAACTACATTTAAATAATAGGCAGCCAAGAGAATGAAAGGCTCATTCAACCCAGCACCGGCCCTGCTCGACAGCAAAGTAAGCTCCTTTTAGTTCATTTTGATACAGCGACGGCTGCATAGGATGGCCCGTGGTTAAAAAAAACTGGCCTGGTAAGTGTTGCAAGCAGGCAAACAAGCGCTCCACATGCAGGGCATCAAGCTCAATCGTAATGTCATCCATTAGATACAGACAAGGTACGGATAATAACTGTGCTTGCGCCAGCTTTAAAGCAATTAAAATGATTTTTTGCTGACCGCGCGATAAATTGTGCTTTGCTTTTAATACATCTGCATCAAACAGGATGTCCGCTTGATGCGCGCCAGAATGGGTATACTGCCGCTGAACATCTTGTTCAAATTGCTCATCTAATAACACTTGCAACGTTTTTCCAGATGTTTTTTTATCCCAGCCTTTTTGATAACGAATAGCGCAGGTTATATAGGTCAACCGTTTTAAAAAATCCTGAAACGCCTGGGACCACGCCACAAAATAAGTTGCGCGCAAATTATCTAATTCATGTGAAAGGTCAACCAACAATTTATCCCAAGGAGCATACTGCAATCGCGGTGCTTTTTGGCGTAGCAACGCATTGCGCTGTTTTAATACATAGCGATAATTTTTCCACAATTCATGGTAGGTTGGTTCCACGTGAAACACACCCCAGTCCAATACCGCACGGCGCGTGCTCGGACCTGCATCAATGATTTGAAATAAATCTTGATAAAACAACTGACAAGGTAAGGAATGCGCCAGGTCGCTCGCACGCTGACAGGATTGCTGATTACGTCGCACGATAGTGGATCCGGATAACGATTTCTGCACACTAATGGTATCTTGCGCGTGGGTTTTTGAAAATACGGTCAGTGTCGATTGTCCGTGTTGAACTAGGGGCGTGATCTCGCGGGTACGAAATGAATACCCCGCACCGAGCAGATACACGGCTTCTAGTATGGAGGTCTTCCCAGACCCATTCGGGCCATAAAAAAAATTAAAGCGCGGATGCAGGGCTAATTGCATCTCGCTAATATTGCGTAACCCATGAATATTCAGCTGGGTGAGCATTACAACTTCATGGGCATGATGATGTATTGGTAATGCTCATCACTCACCGCTTGAACTAAAATGCTGCTATCCGCATCCCCAAAGGCTAAACGTAACGGTCCCTCGTTAAAATAGTTAAGGACATCCGATAAATACGTCGCATTCAACCCAATGGTTAAAGAGCCCCCTTGCGTTTCTGCGACTAACGTTTCAATGCCTTCTTCTTGCTCTTTATTCGAAGCAAGCAAGGTTAAGCTATTTGGCTCAATCCGCAACACAACGGCACGCAATTTTTCATTCGCCAAAATAACGATGCGCGATAACGCGCGTTTTAGCAAATCTCGGTCAATAATCACGATTTTCTCATGATCTTTGGGAATCGCTTTCGCATAAGGCGGAAAGCGTGCTTCGATTAGCTTAGAAGAAAACTTAAATTGACTGGTGGTTAAACTGATATGGTTTTTACTAGCAGAGAGATGGACACTCTCGTCCGTCGGGACAGTTGCCAGCAAACGCAACATTTCTTGTACTCCTTTTTTAGGAATCAGCAAGCGATGCAGCTGATTGAGCGTATCATCAGTCAATCTGCAAATCGCCATACGATGTCCATCTGCCGTAACGGCTGCGATAGATTTAGAATCAATTTCTAAAAATAATCCATTCAAATAAACCCGCACATCTTGTTGTGCCATTGCAAAATACGTGGCTTGCAATAGGCGCATTAATGCAGAAGCCTGTAAAGAAAATTCGAATTCACTCACTTCATTTTCAGCAATCGGGTAATCAGCTGCGGGCAGGGTCGCTAATTTAAACTGACTCTGTTCGGTTTTAATAAACAAGGTATTCCCGCTAAAACTTAATGTAGGCATTGCCTCGTCTTCCAAAGAGCGAATAATATCAATCATTTTTTTCGCAGGCACCGTCACCGCTGCACTTTGAGCAAAGCTCGCACCCGGAACCAGCGCTGTAATTTGAATTTCTAGATCAGTCGCAGTGAGACTGAACTGCTGATCCGTCAATTGCAATAAAATATTCGATAAAATGGGTAGCGATTGCTTTTTATCCACCGCGCCAGCCACGGTTAATAAGGGGGTTAGAATCTGTTGTTTACCGATGGTTAATTCAAACACAATAGGATCTCCACTAGGCGATAACGATGCACTTCGTTTATCAAAACTTATCTCATCCTTTGGATGCGACGCTTCAGGACGGCAGTATACTTTCATGACGATAAAATACGCATTAAATTCTTATAGTCTTCTGCAAAATCACCTGCTTCCGAAATCAGTTCTTTGACTTTCCGACAGGCATGAATTACGGTCGTATGATCGCGACCGCCAAAATGGTCGCCAATTTCGGGCAAACTGTGATTGGTTAACTCTTTAGCCAACGCCATTGCCATTTGTCGAGGCCTGGCAATGGAACGTGACCGGCGTTTAGACAATAACTCTGCCACTTTAACTTTATAGTACTCCGCAACGGTCTTTTGAATATTATCCAAAGTGACTAATTTATCTTGTAAGGCAAGTAAATCACGTAATGCATCATTTACAAATTCAATCGTAATGGGTTTGCCAGTAAAATGTGCATTAGCAATCACGCGACGCAGTGCCCCTTCCAATTCACGAACATTGGACCGGATCCGTTTGGCAATAAAAAACGCAACCTCATAAGGCAAGGTAATATTCGACTGCTCCGCTTTTGAAATTAAAATAGCGACCCGGGTTTCTAATTCAGGGGGCTCAACTGCAACGGTCAATCCCCAACCAAAACGCGATTTGAGGCGCTCTTCGACGCCTTCAATTTCTTTGGGGTAGCGATCTGAGGTTAAAATAATTTGCTGTTGCCCTTCCAATAAAGCATTAAACGTATGAAAAAACTCTTCTTGAGACCGATCTTTGCCCGCAAAAAACTGAATATCATCGATGAGCAATGCGTTTAAGGAACGGTAAAATCTTTTAAATTCATTGATAGAATTGGTTTGCAACGCCTTCACCATGTCGGCAACAAAGCGCTCCGAGTGCAAATATAACACCTTGGCCGCTGGGTTCTCTTTCAGGATAGTATTACCTATCGCATGCATCAGATGGGTTTTTCCTAACCCCACGCCCCCATAAATAAACAACGGATTGTAAGCATCGCCGGGACACTCCGCTACTTGCATGGATGCGGCACGCGCCAATTGATTAGAATTACCTTCCACAAAACTATCAAAGACAAATTTTTTATTTAAATAACTATTTTTATTATGATCTGCCGCTTGTTGGGTGATCGTGGGAGCCGAGCGCGCACTGCTGGCTGATGGCGTTGCTATAGGCGCATCGGTAACTGAAATAACTTTTTTACTGCCGACTTCTATTATTACTCGATCGATAACGTCGGCACTTAATTGGCGTGCCAACTCACTGATACGCGCATTAAAATGCGTTTTCACCCAGTCCACCACGAAACGATTGGGGGCAAATAAAACGAGCGTTGAGTCTTGTGTTTCAGCTTGCAGCGGTCTGAGCCAAGTATTAAATTGTTGCGCGGAGTATTCTTCTTGTAACAACCCCAAACACTTCTGCCAGATATTTGCAGACACTAATTACTCCAGACAGAACCTAGTCGAGCATTATACCCAAACCAGGTGCGATTGCCAAATTGGACTTTGAGTTTCACAAAAACGTAGG
>CANNJG010000077.1 GCA_947504795.1 Legionellaceae bacterium | reverse complement strand
GCTCTAGAGGGCCGGCAGTTTCCTGAATACCTTCTTCCGCTACTAACTCCGACCCTTGCTCCGCTACTAACTCCGACCCTTTCTTCGCTACTACCTCCACTCCTTTCTCCGCTATTATTTTTTCGACACCCATCAACTGCTCCAGTTGGTAACAAGTCTTAACTATGATTGTAGATTAATTTTTAAATATATCCATAAAGACTTTGAATGATACGTTTTCAAAAAGCTCTAAAACTGTTCCCAAGATTTCAAATCTATAACACTACCATTCGACCCCATAAAATCGGTTCTCAACAAAGGGAATTCATGATAATAAATATTACTATTATCAACTGCCAGGGTATGTTGTATGCGGGTCACACTAATATCCGCCACAGCATCATCATGCGTTTTGACAAATGCTTCTTTAGCGCGTAAGTACCGACCATTAAACCGCGAGCTTCCATATAACGCTGCATCAAGTTGGTTTGTCGTACCTGCGATTTGAACCCGCGCACTTCCTTTAAGCGTTACATGTAATTGCGAGGAGCTAACCCAGTATACGGTTAACCAGCTATGCCCACCCACTTGTACCCGATTTAACCCAGATCCACCTATGATCTGAACACGAGCCCCCTTTTTCACGGTAACATCCATACCCTGGCTTTGTCCGCCTTTAATATACACCGTTTGGCAGCCCGCCAAGATTACTTTATGTAAATTAAGCTGCCCTTCTAGGATGGTCGTGCCTTTATTAGTAATCATTAAATCTAATTGCGGTGAGCGTAAGCCTCGACCTTCGATCGATCCTTTACCTTGATACACGATGGCGAAGAGTTTATCGGTACTGATATCAATATCCACTGGCGCATATTTGGGATAGGCATTATCGAGGACAACACGCAGGGTTTCATTCTGAACAGACCATTTTAGGTATGAAACATCACGAGGATCGCCATGAACCAACAAAGTGGGACGCAGAGATCCCGTGTGGATATGCACATTCAAATGTCCTTTAATCTTAATGCGATTAAAAGGTGAGACCATCTTCAATGGCGTGGGGTGCGATGCTTTATGCAAAGACCAAGGCGTCAAACCTGAAGGCTCTGGTTTATGTAAATGGATACAAGCGGCTAGCAACAATACTAGCCCTATGAAGAGTCCATGCTTTAGCATGTATAAAGCCCCTACGAATCGTCTTCGTTTTACCTTAGACTAAATAACGTGTCGGATCAACTACGTTAGCTTCCCGAAACCCTTTTTTGCGCAAAAAGCAACTTGAACATTCCCCGCAAGCCAATCCTTCTGCACTAGCGCGATAACACGATATAGTCAACGCATAATCCAGACCCAAAGATAGACCCAACTGAATCGTTGCTGCTTTCGATAGATGAATCAAAGGGGTATCAATGATTACGGGCTGGCCCTCCACACCGCGTTTTGTCGCAAGAGTAGCCAACGTGCGAAACGCTTCAATATATTCAGGACGGCAATCTGGATAGTGTGAATAATCTACCGCGCTTATGCCCATAACAATGCGATCCGCGTTGATAATTTCTGTCCATCCTAATGCAATCGATAACATAATCGTATTTCTAGCCGGCACATACGTGGTTGGAATCTCAGTAGAGTCAACATGATCCGGAACAGCCATCGCTACATCGGTTAAAGCAGATCCCCCCAAGCGTCCTACATCTGCAAGCCGAATAATCTGGTGTGCGACCACGCCTAAATGCTTGGCTAAATGCTGGGCCGCTTCTAATTCAGCGTTATGTTTTTGGCCATAATCAAAACTCAATGCATAGCAATCATAACCTAACGACTTAGCATAGGCTAAACAGGTAGCGGAATCGAGTCCGCCAGATAATAAAATGACTGCTTTACTCATGTTGTTCCTCATTCAGGATAAATAGATGGCAACACCTGTTTTCGCTTCTTACCCCCCACAGAAGGGCTGCGTTTCAACGTCTGCAACGCAGCCCATAATCCTTGCCCTTGCCAAAGAGAAGTCGATTTTGAGCCGTACAATGCGGCGCTTAAAAGCAACAATTGCGTCTTAAACACGTCGTCGTCGACCAATTTAGCGATATCGCTCAGATCTAAAAGGACGGCTTGCGGCCAAGACTGTTTGGCCCATTTTAACAAGGCCTTTCTGGCTTGAACCGGATCATTTGCTTTGCATGCCCCACGCACCGCTGCCAAAAGATTGACACGCGAGCATGCGTAGCGATATCCCAAAAACGCCACACTTAACCCGCAGACACTCAAAAACCCCCAAAGACCATATTGTTTCAGAATAGGCCGCAACGCGGACACAGGCGACGCAGACAAGCGCGGCGATGGCGAAGAAACATGGACATGCGTAGGGGGTTTAGCGGTCGATTGATTAACCTTAACGGTAATCGCTTTCGCAGGTAATTCTGCAATTTCAACTTGACGGGTTTTAACATTAAACCAAGGCACTCTAATCGCGGGCAGCGCCACTACGCCCGGTTCAGTCAATACATAAGAAATGGTTTGTGTTATTTCCCCCCACAATTCACCCTGCTTTATGTCATTTTTTGTCTCGGGCGTCCCAGGATAGACACTGAATTGCTTCGACGTCTCAAACGAAAGTCGTGGTAATAGCTTTGCCACCAGGCCTTGCGCCTGCAAATGGATGGTTCTTATCAACGTAGTCCCTTGCATAAGCGTCGTCGCAGGTTGGTCATAGGCTTCTCGGAGCCGTACTAATTTGGACGGCAACCACCCTTGCAATGGATGCTGCTTAGGTAAAGAGTGCACCTGCAACGTCAGCGGTCGGCCTCGCAAAGCAATCTGCTTAGGTGTCGACACGTAGACAATCGCTTCTAATGAAGGCGGCACAATCAATAAAGGCCCACTTTTTTGTGGAAAAATCGCATACTGTTGCTCATCCACATGATACAACTCGCCATTGACCCTGGTTTCATACTGACGCCCCTCCCCTAAGGGAAAAACAATGGCATCGTCTGCATGCGGATGATGGTAGCGGACATTGACCATTTGTTGTCGGCTTAATAAGCGCACCGTATAAATAACTTCTTGATGCAAGTAGGGTGAGGTTTCATTCGCCGTTGCCGTCAATTTCACCCCATCCTCAGAGATATTCATGGCAGTGGAGGTCTGCGTGACTTGCTGATTAAGCGACTGCGACGAAGCATTAACAGTAAGATGCGCAACGGGGCTTGCTTGCTGCCCAATGTTGATAGAAGGAATCAAGATAATTCCAGCCTTAATAGGTCGTAATACAATACTCCATTGCCCAGTTGCATGGGCTTGACCATTGACCACACTATACGACATCGTTTGTTCTGTTGCGAGAATGGTAAACGCCGTCTGTAAGGGCGTGAGATCCGGAATACCCTGTGCAGTTGCCGGATCATACGATAAGGTTAAACGCACCGTATCCCCAAGCGCAATCGTTGGCGCACTCAGCTCTACCGCAATCGCAGCCCAGGCGTTTAAACCCACTGTCAATAAGAGGCATCCTATCCACCCATGTTTCATGATTGCCATTCACCCTGTTTTTTTAAGTGGTCACGCCTAAATTTTTCGCGAAGTAACCCCCCGGGATCATCCGGGATCAGTTGTAGCCATTGCTCATTCGCCTTTTGTTGCTCTCGTTCTGCACGAGTCATAGGCAATTGTTTAAGCGATTGCTTCGCTTTTTCTTTAGCGTGTTGTTTGACGTTTGCAGAATCGGTTTTTTTTGGCGAGGATGGGGTTGCTGAATCTTGTTTTTTCTCCTTTGAAGGCGAGGATTGTTGCTTCGACTTCTGATTCTCCTCGTGTTGAGAAGACGCCGAAGGTTGCTTGTCTTCGCCCTTCCCTTGAGACGGCTTATCTTGCTGTTTATCCTTTTGCTGCGCCTTATCTTGAGCCTTTTGTTGATCCAGCATCGCTTGAACCAAACGCCGATTATAAAGAGCATCCTCATGCTGCGCGTTTATTGCCAACGCTTGATCATACTGCGCAATCGCTTGCTGGTATTGGCCCATCTGTGCTAGAGCATTACCCGCATTATAGTAGCCGTCGGCTGTCCCTAATTGCGCATACTCGCGGGCTGCGCGTTGATGATCCCCTGCGCGAAACGCTGCTGTGGCGCGCCAATCTCGGCGTTGAAACGTATCGGCTGCCTTTGCATAATCACCCGTATCCATCATAATCTGTGCGCGCTGATCCTGGTTTTTCCATAAATCTTGCCACTGCCCAGCATAGGCAGGACCGGCACACAAACAACCGACCCATAGGAGGGTATACATACGGTTCACGTGCACACCCTCTCTAGCCATCCTCGGCGAAACAGCGGTAAAAATAATAGTAACGCCGGCACTAAAAACCAACGGCCTTCATCTCGCCATAACGGAACATCATCTTTTTTATTCATTTGATACTGAACCGAAGTATGACCTAACGTCAACCAACGTCGAATATCTTGAGGCGTATCGGTGAACGGAATCATTTCCCCTTGTCCCGCTTTAGCCAAAGGCGTGAATAACGGAAATTCTTTGGGATCCTGCAGCATAGGGATCACCGAAACGTGATAACCGTGCGCAGCCAAATTCTGCGCGGCATCCACTGCAAGCGAAGACGGAGTTTCTGCCGTAAAGACGAGCAGTTCGCCATAGCCCAGTCCCATATCCGTCAACCTTTGATTCGCCTCATCTAACGCCCGATCTAAGCGTTGCCCACCCACCGGCATGATATCGGGCGTTAAGGAATCTAATAAGGCATCAATCGTTTGCGCATCATCGGTTAAGGGTGACACCACAAAAGGCTCGCCCGTATAGACAAATAACCCAAACTGCCCCGCGTCGGCTTGCATGAGCAAATCATGAATTTTAAATTTAGCACGGGTGAGTCGATCCGGTGTTCTATCTTGTGCAAGCATCGAGGGAGACAAATCCAAAAGAATCAAACGTGGCTGCATATGTTGATAAGTTGGCACCGCATTCTTAATCCAAGTGGGTCCAGCTAATGCCCCAATCATGCAGAGTATACTTGCAACCAAGAGCGTCACCGCTAACCCTCTGCGCGCACGCCCTCGCGTGACTAATAAGGGCTGTAATAAATGCACATCACACACCTTAGCCCACGTTTGTAGCGCAAGCTTACTTTGCAATAACCCTATCGTCAGCACTAACAAGGGCAAACAGGTGAACAACCACCCGGGTCGTAACCAATGGAACTCAGCCATGACGTGTTCCTCCGATCCGTTCAATATAGGCGAACAATCCCGACTTCAGCATAATAACACCGACTAAGATCAACAACCCTAAGGCTAAAAACCAAGGATAATACTCATGTTGCGGTCGCACCGTTGCCTGTGCTTGTGAGGTGCGCGCCATGGTGTTGATGTATTGATAAATTCGATCCAAAGACGCTTGATCGGTCGCACGAAAATAATGCCCCCCGGACATCTTTGCCACGGCTTTCAGAGTGGGCTCGTCTAAATCAGCCGCGCCCGATAAATTTAAAAACATCCCATCAAAGGAGCGCGAATCAATTTCGGAGTGCAATCCAATCGTATAAATTTTAATACCTTCAGCTTTCGCCAATTCTGCGGCTTTGCGCGGCGGAATAACCCCAGAATTGGACACACCATCGGTTAATAATACAATCATACGTCCTTTAGCGGGTAGGTGCTGAAGGCGCTTAATCGCTAACCCCAGGGCATCGCCAATAGAGGTGCTTTTCCCGGCCAAACCCACTGTTGCATCGTTCAAACGCTCGATGACATTATGCCGATCATAGGTCAATGGCGTTAATAAATACGCTTGTTCTCCAAACAAAATAAGCCCAATTTTATCCCCGACTCGATTCAGAACAAATTGTTTGGCAGCACGCTTCACCGCAAATAAACGCGTCACCCGCCGACCACGATCCATCATATCCTCCACACTCATGCTCGGAGAAATATCCAATGCCAGCATGATGTTGTAACTATCCCGGGATAAAAGCCGCGGTGCACCTACCCATTCAGGTCCGGCTAATGCAACAATCAAACAAAACCAACTCAGCAACAGCGCTAAGAAGCCAGTGTGTTTCATGCGGCGCTTATCCGAATTAACGAACCCTTGCACCGATTTAAAAAAAGGCACTTTTAGCGCCAAGGTTACAAAGGATTGCGCGGGTGGTAACAAAAACCATACTAAAAGAGGCAGAGGCAACCCTAACAATGCCCACGGCGATGCTAAGACAAACATGGTTTGCTCCGTTGTTGAATCCAAGCACGCGCTACTTTAAAGAGCCCCGCTAAAGGGTGGGGGAAATCGGCTTGATAAGGACACATCAACAAGGCTTCTTGCTCTGCAATAACGTCTATCTGTTTGCTCGTATTCTGCAAAAACATCACCCAAGGCTTTCCGTGTAAACACGCGACCTGTTCGCGCGGAAAATACACCAATGCCACTCGTTTCAACAGTTCGGTTATGGTGGCACTTGCCTGTTGAGTATTCGCTTCGGTGCGATATTGAGCTTCGCAAATAGCTAATAACCGCAAGGCTTCACGTTTAGCACGACCCTGCCAATACCAACGCCACGCTGAGTATAAGCCACTGATCAAAAGAAGGGCGGCCAACAGCAACACACCTAGCCAACCCCAAGCCAAAGGCCACACACCAATTGGATCCGGTAGGTGAATCGAGCGAAGTTGGTCGAGATGGGATACGTTTGGCATATTACCCTCTTGGCCTACTGGGAAACGTTTGTTTCACCAAAGAAGCTAAATTCATTTGCGCCGTCACTTGCACATATTGAATTTGTAAACGCTGCAGTTGGGCGGAGAGCCGCGCGATTCGTTGCTCGCAATAAGACTGATAATCAACGCGTGTAGGGTCTAAGGTCGTATCGATCACCAGATCCGACTGTCCATCCGTCATCGCATAGCGTTGCGGTGCCGGCGGGGCTAATTCGAGTGGATCGCAAATATGATAAGCAAGGACATCATTGTGCGCGCGTAAACGATTGAGCAAACGCTCACTGTGTTGATCCACATAATAAAAATCAGAAATTAATATCAAGATGCTGCCCGGCTTGACTAGGCGTTGTGCTCTGAGTAAAGCTTGATTAAAACTATTTGGATTTTCGTTTTGTTGAGCACCCGTTTGTTGCGAATAGGCGCTCAGACTCCCGAGGAGGGGCAATACCCCTGATTGCCTAGTTCTGGGGGTGCATTCTTGATGCGAGTCTGCACTATAAACTAACCCACCCACTCTATCGCCTTGCTTCGCAGCGGTCCATGCCAAAATAGCAGCCAAACGAGAGGCCACCGCGGTTTTATACGCCACGCGCGTTCCGAAATACATAGAGGGATTGAAATCGACCAACAGCAATACGGGGCGTTCGCGCTCTTCTTGATAAACTTTGACATGCGGCCTACCGGTACGGGCCGTCACGCGCCACTCCATATGGCGAATTTCATCACCTGCCTGATAGTTACGCGCCTCAGCGAAATCCATGCCACGTCCGCGAACCCTCGAGCGATGTAACCCAGGGCGTATGGCATAGCCTTCCGGTGGGCATCGCACACGTTGCGCGGCACCAGCTAATACAATCAACTCAGCAATCGATACAGATAACCCTTCCATGACACTCTCAATCTTATGGCACCGTCACTTTACGCAATAATTCAGTAATAAAATCATCACAACGCACCCCTTCGGCTTCGGCTTCATAGGTCAATAAAATCCGATGGCGCAAGACCTCATGAGCGACCGCATGAATATCTTCAGGCGTTACAAAATCTCGTCCCGCCAACCAAGCATGCGCTTTAGAACAACGATCCAGGGCAATCGTTGCTCGCGGACTCGCTCCAAAACGTAACCAACGCCCCAACGATTCATCGTATGGAGCGGGGTGGCGTGTTGCGACGACTAGTTGCACAATATAGAGCTCTAAAGAGGTCGCCGTGTGTACTTGTAAGACTTGCTGGCGGGCTTGAAATAATACCGATTGCGGCAAGGGCTGAATCGTTGGCTTCTTTTCTGGATTCCATTGCCCACGCAGGGCTTCTTCTCGCGCTAACACCAAAATATCACGCTCCACCCGTTCGTCAGGGTAAGAAATTGTGACATACATTAAAAAACGGTCTAACTGCGCCTCAGGTAACGGATAAGTCCCTTCTTGCTCAATAGGATTTTGCGTGGCCATCACAAAAAATAATTCTGGCAAAGGATAGGTTTTACCCCCTATCGTAACTTGGCGCTCTCCCATGGCTTCTAACAAGGCTGATTGCACTTTCGCGGGCGCGCGGTTAATTTCATCGGCTAAAACCATGTTATGAAAAATTGGACCTGGCAAAAATGCAAAAGACCCATCTTCAGGATGATACACATCCGTGCCGGTAAGATCGCCAGGCAATAAATCTGGGGTAAATTGAATGCGGTGAAACGATCCCTCCACACCAGCCGATAATTCTTTAACCGCACGTGTTTTTGCGAGCCCTGGAGCGCCTTCTAACAACAAGTGACCATCGGCCAATAATACAATGAGTAACCGCGAAATTAGTTCTTTTTGTCCAAGAATCTGCGTATTCAAATAGCGATTTAAGGCGGCAATCTGATCGCGAACGGATTCTGCAGTCCGATGTAGCACTTGTTCTGTCATGATTACTTACCCCACAAT
>CANNJG010000076.1 GCA_947504795.1 Legionellaceae bacterium | reverse complement strand
ACAAACACTCCTCGATGGTAAACAACTCTGGAAGGATAAGTTTTTAAACGAAATTTGACCTGACAGACACTTCTAAAAAACCGACGACTGTCAGATCAGGTCTGAGCTACTACACTTGATGCCGGTTTGTTTTGCATCTTTTCAATTTCTCATCTATATAACTTATCCTATATTCTTCATAGCATCATTTTTTATCACGTCACCCGCTGAAAAGCTCAGCAACAAATTAAAATTTGATTTCCATTCATTGATTACAGCATTGGATACTTATGTGACTAATTTTGATAAATGGAATTATCACCAGCAAGAAGAAGCTTGGATGAAGGTTGGTAAGGCACAACGCGATGTTCCCGTACACGTTGCCCACGAATATTGTAGACCAGACCGGTCGTTTGACCCCCTGCCTTCTTTTACTGAGGAAGCTCTGCCGAGAGTTCTTACTTTTTGTAATTACGTTACAAATATTAAATCTTGGTTCCCCCTTTCAACTTCTTCGGGTCTCGGTTTCGATTTTGCATTAACGCGGGCCGACGTCTGGCGAGTGCGATGGGACGTGGCACCGATGGGGCGGTGGACGCCACGCCCGGTGCGCGCGGGGCTTGATTTAGCGGCTGTCCGCCATCTTGATGAAGTGAGAATCGCCGGGCTTACGCAGTCGCGTGAAAATCTAAACCGGCCTGCAAGTCAATTAGGGTTGGTGTATTAGATTCTTGAAGAAGTGCGATTGTAATTTGCACCACCTTAGAATCTCGACACACGTGTAAAAACCATCCTAATAATTCTTGGTACTGCCAACTTTTTAGCGACCTCACCCACCACGAACACCAGCGACGCAAATCACTCTTGATTCGGTGGGGAGAGACGCCATCATTAAACGTGTTCGCGTGCGTTGCGTAACGCACTAGTACGCTTTCACAGGGAAAACGATCGTTTGAATTATTAAATCAATGATAACCATCGGTTGTTTTTCCACGAAACACATGGTAAGCATATAAGGTATAAGCAAATAAAATCGGAACCATAATTGAGACGCCGACTAATATGAATCGTAAGGTGCTATCAGGTGCTGCGCCTTGCCATAGAGTCACTTGATTTGGAATCAGATAGGGATAAAAACTGACACCAAGTCCCACATAAGCACACAAAAATATGGCGATACAATAAAAAAACGGCTTCCTTTCTGGTTCTTGGGATAAATTTTTCCAAGCCAAATATATCATGACTGCCGTAATAAGCGGAAGAGGGAACAAATATAAGAAATTGGGGAAACTGTACCAGCGATGAAAAATATTAGCATTGCTGAAAGGCGTCCATATGCTAACTAAAATCAGGAAAAAACTAATCAGAACTAATAATCCCTTGGCATGATGGATCATTTTTTTCTGCAAACTGCCTTCACTTTTAATAATCATCCAGGTTGAACCCAATAGGGCATAACCGCATACCAATGCAACTCCAGTAAATAAAGAAAAAGGCGTGAGCCAGTCGGGATGGCTGACGGTCGCGGCAAAATCATTTATTTTGAATCCCTCGATATAATACCCTAATATGACACCCTGAAAGAAAGCAGCACAAATGGAGCCGAGTGCGAAACTCCAATTCCATATTGGTTTGGAACGTTCAGCTTTAAAACGGAACTCTAAACTGACCCCTCGAAAAATCAATGCAATTAACATGAGCATGATTGGCATATAGATTATCGGCAATAATCCCCCATACACTTGAGGAAAAGCACCGTAGAGCATGGCACCGCCGAAAACCAACCAAGTTTCATTACCATCCCAAACCGGTGCTATTGAATTCATCATGCTATCGCGGTCTTGTTCGCTGTGCGTAAACGGAAATAAAATACCTATTCCGAGGTCAAACCCATCTAAAATCACGTACATGATGATTATAAACGCGAGAAGACCGCCAAAAATCAAAGGCAACATTATTTGACTCCGGGGTTGTTAGTCATATACTGAAACGTGTGATGGTGAAGATCATCCTCAACTGAGTGTGGGCCTATTTTTATGGTCTTGAATAAGTAAAAAAGATAAAAACCAAATATAATTCCATACACTATAATCAATAAGCTGAGAGAGATAATGACCTCCTCAACACCGATTGCAGAGACTGCATCGTGCGTTCGTAATAAATTGTAAACCACCCAAGGTTGCCTGCCAATTTCTGCGGTTAACCAACCCGTAATACTCGCTATAAAACCAAGGGGCGCCATTAAAAAACACGAGCGATGAAACCAATGTGAGTCGTATAAGCGACCTTTCAGTCTAAGAACTAACGCAACCAAAGCAATAAATAACATTAAAAAAGCCACGCCCACCATAATACGAAAGGTAAAGAATACCGATGCAACTCGTGGTTGATCTTCGACATTTGCTGATTTTAATCCAATTAATTCACCATCCCACTCATGTGTATTGATAAGGCTGGCCATCCCAGGAATTTGCAGCGTGTATAAGTTTTTTTGCAGCTGTTGCGACGGTATAGCAAATAAAACCAAAGGCGCACCTTTTTGAGTATCCCAAACAGCTTCAATTGCAGCAGTTTTAAGCGGCTGATATTGCCTCACGATTAGACCAACCACATCCCCCATAAAAATTTGAGCAGGTATAATGATCAAAACTGCCCACATGACAAACGATAACGTTTTTTTAGCAACAGCCAAATGCTGATTCTTAAGGAAAAAATAACCTGAAACCGCAGCAACCACAAAACAACATGTCGCATAAGAAGCCAGCATCATATGGATAAATCTGGGAATAAAAGAAGGATTAAATACTACCTCCCACCAATCAGATACGATGTATTTTCCAGCAATTAGCTCGTAGCCCGAGGGGGTTTGCATCCATGAATTGGCTGACATAATCCAAAAGGCTGATACCGTGGTTCCTAAGGTGACCAATAAGGTGGCCATAAAATGCAAAACAGGGGGCACACGCTTCCAACCAAAGAGCATGACGCCTAGAAAACCTGCTTCCAAGAAGAATGCCGTCACTGTTTCATAGGCAAACAATGCGCCAAGGACACTACCAAATTTCGATATAAAAGGACCAAAGTTCGTACCAATCTGATACGCCAGTACGATCCCAGAAACAACACCCATCCCAAAGGTTAAAGCAAAAATTTTAGTCCAGAATTTACAAATGCTTAAATAAACAGGCTTTTTAGTCGTGAGCCACATAGCTTCCATAATAACCAAAAACAGTGCCAAGCCTAAATTCAGGGTTGGAAACAAGATATGGAACCCAATGCTGATACCGAATTGAACTCTGGATAATATTTCAACAAGCATACTATCACCTCATGATTTTTTTTAAAATAAGATGTCTATATAATATACTCTAGCACGTCTTTGTTCAATTAGGAAATGTTTTGATTTATTTCTGTGAGCCATCTACACTGTACTAAATAAAAATAACCGGAATCAAATTATGGCAAGTTATTTAGTAATTGCTGCGAGTAGTGCAATTGGTCAGGCAGTGGTAAAGGCATTAAAATCCCGGGGAGACACTGTATTTACGACGGCTAGAGATGCAAGCAAGATTCAGCCGGACGCTGTGTTGGATGCTACGGATTTTGAAGCAGTGAATCAGGTCTTCATTAAAGCAGGATCGATTAATGGTGTTGTGAATTGTGCAGGATCCTTACTGTTAAAAAATGCACACACCACCTCTAAAGAACAGTTCAATGAAGTCATGGATGCGTCATTAACAACGGCATTCGCGACCGTTCGTGCCGCTGGAACCCATATGAAGGACGGCGGATCCGTCGTATTAATTTCGTCCGCCGCAGCGCTGGTTGGCATTGCAAATCATGAAGCAATAGCAGCGGCGAAAGCCGGCATTATTGGCCTTGCGCAATCAGCTGCTGCCACGTACGCCAATCTTAATTTGCGCTTTAACGTTGTGGCTCCAGGCATGACTGACACCCCCCTCACCGCCCAGATTATTAAAAATTCTATGGCATTTGAAGCCTCTAAGACCATGCATGCCTTAGGGCGCATCGGCAATCCTGACGATATAGCCAACGCAATTATCTTTCTATTAAATCCTGAAAATAATTGGATAACCGGGCAAGTATTGGCAGTGGATGGCGGCTTAAGCCGCGTGCGCCCTAAAATGAAAGTTTGAGCCCAATCTCGGAATATTGCATCGGCCTAATTAAGCAACCAAATCCTGCCATTTAAATAGCTTGCAAACACCAACCATAAACAATAAATCACAAGCATACAGCAACTAAATTTAAATTTCTTTTCTGTCAGGTATAGGGTAATGATTGTCAATACGGTCAGAATCAGAATCCAAACGAAACTAAAGCCAATATAATGCATTTGAAAAAACAAGGGGGTCCACGCCCAGTTCATGATCAACTGAGCACTATAGAAATACAAAGCAATTTTAGCATCAGGGTCTCTTCGCTGTTGCCAAAGGGAGTGACCTGCTAAAGCAACCATCGCATAGAGAATAGGCCATAAAATCGAAAAAACGACGGCCGGAGGGGTTAGATTTGATTTATGAAGAAACTGATACCAGGACGCAATATTGTCCTTGGTCATCAGTCCAAGCAGTGCGCCTATTATTTCGAAGCCTAGGATCCAGATAATAGCGTGAAGCCATGTTTTCTTCATTGCGGTAGCCCCTTAAGTTTGACCAAACCCTCTCGATACGAAGGATAGTCTAGATTGATATGAAATTCTTGTTTGATTTTGCGATTAGAAACACGACGATTATTAATATAAAATTCTTTTTCCATAGGCGTTAAAGTAGCTTCTTCAAAAGGAATCAGTGGCAATGGGGGTCGGTTTAACAAGGAGGCGGCATAAGCATCAACAACTGGTGCGGGTGATGGCTCGTCATCGGCAACATTATAAACAGACAAAGGATTCGGTGCTTTGATTGAGGCTATCAGTACCGATGCAATATCTTCAACGTATATTCTTGAGAAAAAGTGGCCTGGCTTACTTATGCTGTGTTGCTTTCCTGCTAAAATGCGCTCTAACACATTTCTATGCGGACCATAAATCCCTGCCAACCTGAAAATGTGTAAGGGCAGTTTGCACGCCTTGGCAAAATCCATCCACGCGGTTTCACCGCTTAAGCGCAATTGTCCCTGCTTACCCTGTGCGATGCAGGCTGAAGTTTCATCCACCCACGCCCCGTTATAATCCCCATACACGCCCGTGGATGAAAGGTAGCCCAACCATTGAATGTGGGAAGCATTATTCTGTATGTGCTGACGATACTCCGCCAGCACGGGATCGCCTGTTGGTTCTTTGGGAGGCGTACTTATGAGTAAGTGAGTTGCATGCTTAAGATGGGCCTGTAGTGTTTCCTGATTAAAATCAACCAGCTTAACCGCTGCGGATTGGTATTGAAGTCGTTTAGTTTGATTACGTGTGGTACCAATAACGCTAAACCCCATTGCAGCGAGTTTAGGTGCTAAAAATTCTGCGGTATAACCAAAGCCAAGGATTAAAAAATAGGGTTTCATAGGGTCACTTTCTTAGGGATTGATAATAGTGTAAAGCGGTTTTTCTTACGGTATTGTGATCAACCAAAGGTTTGGGATAGTCTGCACACACCCCCCAAGGCTCATGAATCAAATGACTATCAATGTTAGCCAGTTCAGGGATCCACTGTTTAATATAGGTGCCTAGTGGATCAAATTTTTTACTCTGGAGGATAGGGTTGAAGATCCGGAAATAAGGGGCTGCATCTGCCCCACATCCGGCTACCCATTGCCAACTGGCGCTATTATTTGCTAAATCAGCGTCAACTAAGGTATCTAAAAACCAGTCGGCACCTAAGCGCCAATCAATAAATAAATCTTTTGTTAAAAAGGAAGCCACTATCATGCGGACTCGATTATGCATGTAACCTGTTTGCCACAATTCGCGCATTCCGGCATCAATCAGGGGGTATCCTGTCTTTCCTTTCTGCCAGCTTTTGAAAACCGCATCGTCATTATCCCAGGGAAATTCATCAAATTCTGACCTGAAATTGGCATGGGGGAGCTGAGGGAAATGATACAATAAATAACATGAGAATTCTCGCCAGCCTAATTCAGCCATAAACCGATCCGCTGATTGCAAATCACACGAAAGATCTAATCTGGCCATGGCTACCGAGCGCCCAATAGTCCAGGGGCTGATTTCACCAAAATGGAGATGAGGTGAGAGTCTTGACGTCCCATTTTTAGCAGGAATATCACGCGCAGTCTTATATCCTTTTAAATGGTCTGCTATAAATTCACTTAACTTTTTTAGCGCGCCTGATTCTCCAGGGTCCCAGTATTCACTAAAACCTGAAGCCCAGTTATGGTGTTTGGGGAGTAAATTCCAATCGGTCAAGACTTCACTAGCAGCATTCACTGATTGGGGCGCATTAGCGATCTTAGTCTCGATGGGAAGCGTCATCCCTTGTAAACAATGCTTCCAATAAGGCGTATAGACTTTAAAATAATCTCCACTTTTATTTTTTATATGCCAGGGTTCATTTAACAAGCTACCATTACTACTTTTAGCCTGAATACCATGAAGACCGAGTTCAGATTTAATTTTTTTATCGCGCTTAATCGCTAATGGTTCATAACAGCGATTCCAATAGACACCATCGACTGCATGTTTCAGAGCAAGCTCCAACATTATCTCAAGGGAATTGCCTTGTCTTAGGACTAATTTTAAGCCCCTCTTTTTTAGAGATTTGCTTAGTGAAGTCAAGCTATGATGTAGCCACCACTCTTGCGCACCGCCTAAATGCGTTGTTTTTTTATCCAGAATATAAAGCGCAATAATGTGATCGTGCGTTGAACAAGCCTCTGCGAAAGCAGGATTGTCTGATAGACGCAAATCTTGTCGAAACCAAACTAGGGCCGTTTTCATACATACCACGCTTATTTAAAATAATTTTGTTTTGTTAACCCAGGGAAAAAACATGGGTGTCTGTTTTTGATACGCAATATATTGCTGCCCTCTTGATTGGACCGAGCCAAGCTCAGTCAAGGGCCCGGTTATTCGTGTAAAAATGTAATACAGCAGTAAAAGCGAAATGAGGCCCCAATACCCTTTGTTTGATTGTAACCCAAATAACGTAAACCCAACAAAGCTTAGCCAATCAAAAAAATAATTGGGATGCCGGCAATAATTCCATAAGCCTATCCTACATACGCCTCCCTTTTCTTGCGCCTTGAACGTCCTTAATTGCCCATCAGCTATAGATTCACCCACAATCCCGATCAAGACCACCAAAACAGCACCTGCGTCGAATAGATTGAGATGAGCATGCGTGGACTGACTAATGAAAAAAAATATAAATGCAATCACAAAAATCAAAAATCCCTGCAGCTGGAAATTAAGAAAAAAACCTAAGGATTGATTGATTTTCCAGTGACTACTCAAAGCTGTGTAACGTTTATCGACGTGACCTTGAAAAATTCTGGTGTATAAAAGATACCCTGCTAACCGCAGAGCCCACAAAATAAGAAGCGCGCTGATGACAACACTGCGTGGACTTATCGGGACCCACCACACATATATCAATCCTGAAGTCATCATCCCTATCGACCAAGAGGAATCAACCACTGATGGATTTTTTAATAATCGATATAGCGCCCATACTAAACTCATTTGCAGCACAAGATAAACAAATACAATAGCAATCGAATCATTCATTATTTATTATCCTCTGTGATCACGCTCTTTTACGCCACAAGGCATGAATATTACTAATATAATGTGTGTCAAAACCTGCCGCACAGTAACAAAAATAAAATTGCCAGGTTCGAATAAACGCCGGGGTAAAGCCTTGGTCCAGAATGGTTTGTTTGTTTTTCAAAAGATTATCCTGCCAATCATAGAGTGTTTGCACATAATGCTTGCCAATATCCTCAGATGAAAGTAATTGCAATTTGGTTTGTTTCGCAATGGACCTGGCTATGGAGAAAACCGAGGGTAAACATCCACCCGGGAAGATATATCTTTTTATGAAGTCAACCTCATCCTTTGCAGCCTCATAAGCCTGGTCATTAATAACAATTGCTTGCAGGAAAAATAAACCCTCTGGTTTCAACAATTGATAGCATTGCTTAAAAAACACATCAAAATATTTATGCCCTACTGCTTCAATCATTTCAATTGATACGACTTTATCATATTGACCAGATAATTGACGATAATCTAGGTTGAGCAACTCGATCTGATGGTCTAAACCCAATTGTTTGATTTTTTGTTTTACGAAGGCGTATTGCTTGTCAGAAATGGTTGTTGTGGTAATTTTACAGCCGTAGTTTTGAGCGGCATAGATTGCAAATCCCCCCCATCCTGTCCCAATTTCCAAAAGATGGTCTTGCGGGGTTAAGGATAATTGGCTACAAACTTTTTGTATTTTTTTGAGAGATGCATCGCCTAGTTTCATGTCGGGATGTTCATATAAGGCACATGAATACATCATAGACGGATCAAGAATTAATTGAAAAAAATCATTACCCAAGTCGTAGTGTGCCAAAATATTATCTTTGGCTCGATTTACCGTATTAATATTTAATTTATAGCCTATTGTTCTCACAAAGCTAAAAAGACGCGCCAGAGGGCTCTCGATCTCGTTAAATAAACTAACATTTTTTATAAAAAGTATGATTAATTT
>CANNJG010000075.1 GCA_947504795.1 Legionellaceae bacterium | reverse complement strand
GTTCTCGGCATAAATCTGGCACCACTTGGCCCGCTTCAGCTTGTTTTAAAATGGATAATATTTGGCTATCTCTAAATTTTGATTTTTTCATGCAGAATCTCCTTGCGCATACATTACGAGAAAATTCCACTTTTGACATCAGTTATTTTTAGGGGGGATTACCCAACAAGGACATTTTGCCGCCTGGTTTTAGAATGCGATTGAGTTCTTTAAAGAGTTTGTTGTAATCACGCGAAACGGATAGGACTTGAATTTCGTAAATAGCATCAAAATGATTATCTGGGTAGGGAAACGGTAATTCATTAAAATCGGCATTGATATACTGACATTGTTTGGTTAATCCTTGATTTTTGGCGAATAGTACGGCGCTGTCTAGTTGGGTTTGATCGATATTAATGCCCGTAATATGTGCCCCGGTAAGCGTGGCAATATGTGCTGCGACGCGTCCTCTGCCGCAGCCTAATTCAAATACCTTATCGTTAATGCCAATCGCTAATTCTTGACTAAACCTTTCTTCAAAGAGGTTTTGATTATCAATAATATTTTTGGAGAGATCTAACACAGGAGGGATGTACATTTTTTATACTTCACCAACGGCACAAAGATGATTGATGACGGTATACCAACTCAATATATTTTTTTTAACTTTATCATAAGGCACCTTTTCGCCACCATCAACGGCTTGCCCACGATGCCAATCGAGGTTATAGACATCATATGATTTAACAAATGCGTTTACTTCTGTCGGTGAGAAATTATAAATAGCTCTGCAGGCATTGAATAGGGTAGAGAGTCGATAGATTTTTGCTTGAACATAAGATGATACCGTCATATAGGATCCTTCTAAAGTTGGCAGGTAGACTCATATTTTTATTTTAAAGTGAAGAAAAAGTATAGTTATTTTTTAGAGTTTAAGAATTTAGTAGGACGTTGTCCCTGGTTCGGCCTGGGGCGAAAGCCCAATATAGCCAGTAGATTGCGACTGTTCTCCCTCCACCGTGGTGATGGCAATGGATGCTTTACGCGCCCTAATCTTAGCCCGTTGCATGTCGCCTCCTGTGAAGAACATATATCGATCGCCTGTTTCGCATTTATTCGTATCTAGGTGTGTTTTTAGCCATGTGGGTGTTCCAAATAGGGAGAAACAACTGCAAACGAGACCGGTTATTACGTTGAGTAATGAGTGCCATAATGAGCCTGGCGTGGATTGTAAACCGTTAAGATGGCGTTCTAACAACGGTTGATTCTTTTTAAAATAAGTTTTAGGATCGGGATCAGCAAGCCCAGTTTCGAAATACCGTGCAACATTGTCAATCGCATGATTAATTTTTGAAGAATATGTTTTTGATTTTAGGTCACGAATGCTTTGGATGGCTTGACGGGGTGCAAAGTACGCTTTGAAATAAGGAGCGGTAGGGTAGACCTCTTCTTCCAATGCGATATTGCTATAGGCGAAGCCTTTATCGAACGTATGGATTAAGGTGTAGAAGTTCGCTGGAGAAACCTGAAAAATATAATGAAGTTGTGTTGCGATAGCCTTTTTATTGTCCTCTAAATAAGTAAGGGGGTTTTCTTGTTTAAAGCATATTTCAATGTGGTTTTTCATTTGCCTAAAGTGCTCGTCATCTGACTGTTTTTCATTGAGTGAATGCGCCAATAAGGCTGAAACAATTTGCTGCTTAATTTTTAGATAACGGTTCATATTTACCTCCTGCTTACAACTAAACCTTGTAGCAATAATATGAATCACTTCATGCAACAGCGAGATAGAGTTAGCCGCAATCCGTTTTGCGTTGATACTACTCTTCAAAAACATATCATCGATATTGCCATTGTGTTTTTCGAACATCGCTGTTTCCAGATCCAATAATGCCGTCTTAAATTTTGGATATAGCGCTTGCAATGATGCTATACACAAACGAACGTGCTGATGAACCAATTGGTCTTTGAATTGTTGATAGCGTTCGCTAAAGTCTTGTTCGGCACCAGCCGAGGCAAAGCGCATGGCTATTGTATCGAGGATGGCGTGAAATTCCAGTGGTTGGTTAAGCACAAGACTTAAGTCCAGTAATTGTTGATGGAGTGAGTGGTGCGGGACCTGTATAAATGTTGCCGTGGCTTGTGCCAGTTCATCCTCAAGCTTTTGAATGTTAGTGGGTATCATCTTTGCGTCGTATGCTTGAAGGACCTCGAAAAGTGAACGCCTTGGAATCAAAGCATGTGCGCTGCTCATTAGATATTCGTTCGTTTGAGTGACTGATCGGTTGTCTGAGGTTTGACTGGGTGAGTTCATTTTTTTGGCGGCATCATGCATGGTTGTGTCCTGGCAGGGATTCAGGTCGCTTATGCTACCTTAGTTGTCTTATTTTGACTATTAGAGCGTATCGATCTAGCGCTTCAATTGAGCATTTAAGGCTATGATTTGATCTCGAATCAGAGCGGCTTGTTCAAACTCCATGTTTTGAGCATGGGTGAGCATTTGTTTTTCTAAGCGTACGATCATTTTTAAGGCTGCTTCGGGACTCAGATGTTCCAGGTTTATTGCTTGCTTTTTGTGGGTGGGTGCGTTGTTGCGCTGTCCAAAATAGACCCCTTCCATAATATCTTGGACCGATTTACGAATACCCTGTGGAGTAATGCCATGTTGTTGATTGAATGCGACTTGTTTAGTCCGGCGGCGGTCGGTTTCAGCAAGGGCGCGTTGTATGGATCCTGTGATTCTATCTGCATATAAAATAGCACGACCGTTAAGGTTACGTGCAGCACGGCCGATGGTTTGAATTAACGAACGTTCAGAGCGCAAAAACCCCTCTTTATCGGCATCTAAAATGGCAACTAGCGATATCTCTGGGATATCTAAACCCTCGCGTAATAAATTAATCCCGACCAACACATCAAACACCCCCAACCGTAAATCCCGGATAATATCCATGCGCTCCACCGTATCAATATCAGAGTGCAAGTAGCGGACCGCGACGCCTGCTTCTTGAAGATATTCGGTTAAATCTTCTGCCATGCGTTTGGTTAATGTCGTAATCAAAGTGCGTTCACCCGCTGCGGTGACGCTGCGAATTTCAGCGAGCACATCGTCAACTTGGTGGGTGACAGGGCGGATGAAGACCATGGGGTCGATAAGTCCTGTCGGTCTAACGACTTGTTCGGCAATCTGGTCGGCTTTTTCTAATTCATAGGGCCCTGGTGTTGCCGATACGTAAATAGTTTGTGGAGAACGATCAACAAACTCTTCAAAACGCATAGGGCGATTATCTAAAGCCGAGGGCAGGCGAAACCCGTAATTGACTAATGTTTCTTTGCGAGCCCGATCGCCGCGGTACATACCGCCTATCTGTGGGACTGTTACATGAGATTCGTCGATAATGAGTAATGCATTTCTTGGCAAATAATCAAATAAAGTGGGCGGGGGTTCGCTAGGATTACGCCCAGACAGGTAACGCGAATAATTTTCAATCCCAGAACAATAACCCAACTCCAGCATCATTTCTAAATCAAAACGGGTGCGTTGACCTAAACGTTGGGCTTCTAAAAGTTTATGCTCGCCTTCAAGCTCAGTGAGGCGTGCTTGCAATTCGACTTTGACTTGCTCAACGGTTTCTAAAATACGTTCGCGTGGCGTGACATAATGTGTTTTTGGAAAAATAGTGATGCGTGGGACACGCTGGATTACTTCCCCGGTGAGGGGGTCAAACAGCGCCAAATTCACGACCTCATCATCAAATAATTCCATCCGTATGGCCAGTTTTTCCTCATCAGCAGGAAAAACGTCAATAACATCGCCATTCACCCGAAATTGCCCGCGCGATAAGGATTGCGTACTGCGAATATATTGCATTTCAGCCAGGCGTTTTACGATTTTACGCTGATCGCTCTGTTCGCCACGGGAAAGGTGCAAGATCATCTTTAAATAAGAGTTAGGATCGCCTAGTCCATAAATTGCTGAGACGCTGGCGACAATGATGGCGTCTTCGCGCTCAATCAGTGCTTTGGTCGCGGATAGGCGCATTTGTTCAATGTGTTCGTTGATGGATGAGTCTTTTTCAATAAACGTATCAGAGGCAGGAACGTAGGCTTCCGGTTGGTAGTAATCGTAGTACGATACAAAATATTCCACAGCATTTTTAGGAAAAAACGCTTTAAACTCGCCATATAATTGAGCAGCCAAGGTTTTGTTAGGGGCCATGATAAGCGTGGGTCGTTTCAATGTTTGAATCACATTGGCAATGGTAAATGTTTTGCCGGATCCGGTGACTCCCAACAAAATTTGTCGGGCTAATCCTTGCTGGAGTCCCGTGATTAATGTTTGGATCGCTTGGGGTTGGTCGCCGGCAGGCGCGAACTCAGCGTGAAGCTCAAAACTTTGTTTCATAAAGCGAACAACGGTATAAAAATAGTGGGTGACGAGAGTATATCATTAACGAGGGAATGTTGCGTCAATCCTGAATACCCGCCTATGATTTAAGACTCGCCCCTGAGCAGCTTCACAGCGTGATAACGTGGCTAACCCAAAAAATTATTGATATACTCCACGTTCGCTAGACGCTTGAATTTGGAGTGATGTTATGGTCGTAATGTGTTCCTACCGCGTGCAACAGGTGAAAGCTTCACCTACCTTGGTCGTAGCTGAAAAAGCTGCGCAAATGGCCGCGCAGGGCTTGGATGTCATTAGCTTAGGCGTCGGTGAGCCTGATTTCGATACGCCAGAACATATTAAAGCGGCTGGGATTGACGCCATTCATCAAGGATTTACAAAGTATACGGCGGTGGATGGTATTGCCGAGCTGAAACAGGCCATTATTGCGAAGTTCAAACGTGATAATCAGCTCGATTATGAACCCAAACAGATTTTAGTGTCCGTAGGGGGTAAGCAAAGCTGTTATAATTTATGCCAAGCTTTGTTGAATGATGGCGATGAAGTGCTGATCCCCGCGCCGTACTGGGTGTCGTATCCTGATATGGTCTTATTAGCCGGTGGCAAGCCGGTGATTGTGCCTTCTACGATTGAGACGCAGTATAAAGTCACACCCGAGGATCTCGCGAAAGCCATTACGCCAAAAACCAAGCTACTGTTTATCAACAGTCCATCTAATCCTTCTGGGGTTGCTTATTCTTTGCAAGAGTTACAAGCATTAGGCGCGGTATTAATGCAACACCCTCATATCATCATTGCTACGGATGATATGTACGAGCATATTATTTGGTCGCGACCCTTTGTGAATATTCTGAATGCGTGTCCAGGACTGTATGACCGTACACTTGTTCTGAATGGTGTGTCGAAAGCCTATGCGATGACTGGGTGGCGTATCGGCTATGCTGCGGGCCCAGCAGCGATTATTGGCGCGATGAAGACCATTCAGTCGCAATCGACGTCTAATCCTTGCTCTATCGCGCAAAAAGCGGCAGTAGCTGCTTTAAATGGGGGATATGACAGTATCCATCTGATGGTCAAAGCATTTCAGGAACGTCATGAGTATGTCCTTGCGCGTTTAAAGCGTATTGTGGGGATAAAAGTGATTCCTGCTGATGGGACGTTTTATATTTTCCCATCGGTGCAAGCGCTGATTGAGCAGCATGGGTTTGCAAATGACATTGAATTTTCTGAGCGGTTATTGCAAAAAGAAGGGCTGGCTCTAGTGCCTGGATCCGCATTTGGTATCGAAGGGTGTATCCGTTTATCGTTTGCGGTGAGTATGGACACTTTGCGCGATGCTCTTGATCGCCTGGCGCGTTTTTCGAGTTCTCCCACTAGATAATGAATGCAATTTTTATTATGACCTACTTGACCAAAAACCAGATTCGATTTAAGATTCGCTTCTATTCCCCGGTAGCTCAGTCGGTAGAGCGGATGACTGTTAATCATTAGGTCACATGTTCGAGTCATGTCCGGGGAGCCAATTAGGACGATGTGGTAAATTTAGGAAGACATCAAAGAGTTTTCGTGGCTTAAATACTAGCTTTTGAGGTTATTTTCTATTTGCGGGGGCACTTTCTCAAGCACATAGTACTCTAACCCTGATTCTATGATTTTCAAAGTTTCTAAAGCCATAAGCTCTTCTTTGAATCAACTTCATCTTGCGATGAAACCTCTCTGTAATCCCATTCTGTTACGTTAGACATCATTTGATTTCAAATAATGTCTATTAATGACGCATTTTTCGATATTAATAATCTATTATTGGAGTACTCAGAGAGAGTGTCAATAGATTTTTTAGTGTGTTGTTAAATGAACTTGATTTAATCTAAACAATAAAATATAAAAACGAAGGTCTATTTCTTGCTGTTGGGAGAACTGGCTTAAAACACTAATTTTATTGTTCTTTACAATAACTCAGTCAGCCATTGCAAAGCGATTCGAAGAAAAAATAAAATTTTTCTTGACGAAAACCCCTATGGGACAGTAAGATAAAAAATTGGGGTAGAATAGACAGTACTAAGGCATCAGGGCAAAATCATGTGTGTCTATAAACGACTCAAATAGCCGACGTCCCGCGGGACGTAGTAAATTGGTCATTGGTTGCAAATTAAATTGTAATCGAGCATTTATTCAACACACGTGCGGTTGACCTGACCAAGGCATTGAAAGGTAAATTATTTTACAGGCATTCGCTATTCTAAGAATAAAACGTACAATTTTGCCAACCGCCAACCGCCAACCGCCAACCGCCAATAATAGCGCATGGAAAGTTATCACAAAAATAGATGGTTTAGTGTTTATCTATATGGATTATATGGATTATAAGGATTTATGTTGAGATGTTAATTTTACAAAAAAACGATTTGATTCAGCGAATTGAAAGAAAAAATGCTATGGTAGGCATTGTTGGGCTAGGATATGTGGGGCTACCATTACTCCTTCGCTGCTGTGAAGCAGGTTACAATGTTATAGGATTTGATATAAGTGAGGACAAAGTAAGCGCTTTGTCTAAAGGAAAAAGCTATATAGAACATATCCCCGATGACCGTATTCTGATGTATTCGTCAGGAACTCAGGAACTCAGGAACATTTCAAGCAACGTGTGATTTCTCTCAAGCACTAGAAGCGGATATTCTTATCCTTTGTGTTCCAACGCCGCTCAATAGATATCGCGAACCAGATCTGCATTTTATCACAGACACAGTTGACGCTCTACTTCCTTATCTTCGATCTGGGCAAATGCTCTGTCTTGAAAGCACAACATACCCAGGAACAACCGATGAAGAGTTGGCTCCCAGAGTTCAGTCTCGGGGTCTAAAAATTGGAGAGGATATTTTTCTTATTTTCTCTCCAGAGCGAGAAGATCCAGGAAATCCTATTTTTACTACACGCACCATCCCCAAAGTATGCGGTGGATTTACGCCTGCTTGTCTTGAGGTAGGTGTCAGTTTTTACAGCAAGATTGTAGACCAAGTTGTTCCCGTAAGCTCTACCCGTGTTGCTGAGCTTACAAAAATCTTAGAAAACATTCATCGCGCAGTGAATATTGGCCTTGTTAATGAGATGAAAATCGTGGCTGACAAAATGGGTATCGATGTACTCGAGGCAATACGTGCGGCAGCTACAAAGCCATTTGGGTTTGTAGCCTATCAGCCAGGGCCAGGCCTTGGTGGGCATTGCATTCCAATCGATCCTTTCTATTTAACCTGGAAAGCACGTGAATATGGCATACATACCCGTTTCATCGAGTTAGCGGGTGAAATTAATGCATCGATGCCTGATTATGTTGTTTCCAAAATTATTTTAGCTCTCAACACAAGACAAAAAGCTGTATCAGGGAGTCGAATATTAATTTTAGGGATTGCCTACAAAAGAAATGTCGATGACATGCGTGAATCACCCTCCGTTGTGATTATGGAGAAACTTCAAGATTTAGGCGCACATGTTTCCTATAGCGATCCGCATGTGGCTTCTTTTCCCCAAATGCGCGAGCATCACTTTGATTTATCAAGTGTGGTACTAAGCCCAGATAATTTAATCACTTACGATTGTGTTGTTTTAGCCACCGATCACGATAAATTTGATTATCCCAGCTTAAAGCAACATGCAAAATTAATCATTGATTGCCGTGGTCGGTATTCTGAAGTAACTGACTCCATTATAAGGGCTTAAACTATGCGACACTCTTTGCCGCCCATCCGTGATCGTAAAATACGCTTCGCTATTGTAGGATGTGGTCGAATTGCTAAAAATCATTTTGATGCCATTCAATTTTATACCGACAACGCAGAAATTGTCAGTATCTGTGATATTGATCCCGAAGCGCTCGATAAGGCCGCAACACAGACGCAAGCAAAAGCCTATACAACACTTCCCGCACTGCTTGATGATACGAATGCCGATATTGTTGTGCTTACAACACCAAGCGGCCTACATTCAATCCAAGCTATTGAGGTAGCGGCATCAGGCCGACATGTCGTTACAGAAAAACCCATGGCCACAAGATGGCATGATGGTGTTCGCATGGTAAAGGCCTGTGACGAGGCCAATATGCATTTGTTTGTTGTAAAACAAAATCGCTGTTAGTGGCGGCATAAAAGCGCGGATAAATGGCGCAGATTATTGAGGGATCGTCCCATCCCATCCTTGGGCGGTAAATTTAGAATGGGGGATCTGCCAACTCCTCCCTTTTGTTTTGATGTTCTTCTTTAAGTATTGGTGGGATGC
>CANNJG010000074.1 GCA_947504795.1 Legionellaceae bacterium | reverse complement strand
GCGATTAGAATTTGCGAATTTAGGCACGTAGCTCAGTGGTAGAGCACCACCTTGACATGGTGGTGGTCGGTGGTTCGATCCCACTCGTGCCTACCAAGTTTTATAGTTGGTACACTCACGCCTCCTATCAGTGGTAGAGTTTTAGGATAATGACCCATGCCAGATATTGCTTTACCCAACGGACAAGTGAAACACTTTGACCATCCCGTAACAGCGTATGAGATTGCTAAATCTATTAGTCCCAGCTTGGCAAAATCAGCCCTGGCTGCGCGTATGGACGGACGCTTGGTGGATCTGGATCGAGCAGTGACGCATGATTGTACGGTAACAATTTTGACAGAGAAAGATCCCGAAAGCCTAGACGTGATACGCCATTCCACTGCCCATTTGCTTGCACAAGCGGTGAAACAGTTGTTCCCGGCAGCGCAAGTGACCATTGGCCCGATCATTGAAGACGGGTTTTTTTATGATTTTGCCTACGAACGCCCGTTTACCCCCCAAGATATGGCGGTGATTGAAACCACTATGCTGGCTTTGGTAAAGGCGGATTATCCCATCACGCGGCGTGAATTGTCACGAGAGGAAGCGGTTCAATATTTTCTTAGTTTAGGTGAAACTTATAAAGCCAAAATTATTGCTGACATCCCATCAGATGAGGCTCTATCTTTGTATCGTCAGGGTGACTTTGAAGATTTATGCCGCGGACCGCATGTGCCTTCTACCGGAAAATTAAAGGCATTCAAACTCACTAAATTAGCGGGGGCTTATTGGCGAGGAGACGCTAAAAATGAAATGTTACAGCGCATATACGGCACGGCATGGCATGACAAAGTCGCACTCGATGCGTATATACACCGTATAGAAGAAGCTGAAAAACGTGACCACCGTCGTTTGGGAAAAATGCTTGATTTATTTCATTTCCAGGAAATCGCGCCCGGGATGGTGTTTTGGCACCCGAATGGGTGGACGATTTATACTCAGATAGAGCAGTATATTCGAGATAAATTACGCGTGTTTGGTTATCAAGAAATTAAAACCCCACAATTGGTAGATAAGGTGTTATGGGAAAAATCAGGGCATTGGGATAATTTCCGTGAGCAAATGTTTTTCACTGAAACGGAAAGTCGGTTGTATGCGGTGAAGCCCATGAGTTGTCCTTGTCACGTGCAAGTCTATAACCAAGGGATTAAGAGCTATCGAGATTTACCGCTGCGTTTGTCGGAGTTTGGATGCTGTCATCGCAGTGAACCCTCCGGAGCGTTGCATGGTTTAATGCGTGTTCGTGGATTTACCCAAGATGATGCGCATATTTTTTGTACCATAGAACAAATCCAGCCTGAAGTACTTAGCTTGCTTGACCTGGTGCAAACCATCTACTCAGATTTTGGTTTTGAAAATATCACCTATCGATTAGCACGACGACCGGAATTGAGGGTCGGTTCAGACGACGTCTGGGATACGGCGGAATCTGCATTGCAACACGCGATGGAAGCCAAGACTATCGAATGGATTGATGCGCCTGGAGAAGGTGCTTTTTATGGCCCTAAAATTGAATGCTCGTTATCGGATTGTTTAGGACGAATATGGCAGTGTGGTACCATTCAAGTCGATTTTTCTATGCCCAAACTGTTGGGGGCATCCTTCGTCTCCGAAGACGGGAGTAAACAAGTCCCGGTTATGTTGCATCGCGCTATTTTAGGAAGCTTTGAACGATTCATTGGCATACTGATCGAACACCATGCGGGTAAATTCCCGGTATGGTTGTCTCCTGTACAAATCGTTGTGTTGACCATAAGCGAAAAACAAGACGATTATGCTCAGACTATCTATCAACAACTGCAACAGTCATCATTACGCGCAGCAATTGACTTGAGAAATGAGAAAATTGGATTTAAAATCCGTGAACATACCCTGCTCAATGTTCCTTATATGCTGATTATTGGTGATAAAGAAGTTGAGACAAAACAAGTAACATTACGCACGCGTGCAGGCGTGGATCTTGGCATGATGACTATCGAATCAGTTTGTGATAAGATGCGCCAAGCAATTGCAACGAAGGATTGATTGTAGATCTCTATTCACCTCAATTCCTGAAACTTGAGACGCGTCAGATTTGAGTGCGGGTTAAACGAAATCCTTGATGAAAAAGCGTTACAACGCTAAGGTTGTGAGCATTTTCAGCAAGGATTTCTTTCAAGATGCGGCCAGTCTGGCGTGTTCTTGAAAAGCGTTGAATAATTACGATTTTAGGAGGATAAAACCATTAGTGCACCAACAAAGCGTGATAATGATCGCGCACGAATTAATGAACATATTAATGTGCCAGAGGTGCGTTTAATTGATGTTGATGGCAATCAAGCCGGTATTGTGTCGATACGTGAGGCACTGCGTGCAGCGGAAGAAAGTGGATGTGACTTAGTAGAAATTTCACCCACAGCCAAACCGCCTGTATGTCGGATTATGGATTATGGAAAGTTTCTCTTTGAAGTGAATAAGAAACAAGCTGAAGCGAAAAAAAAGCAAAAGCAAATTCAAGTCAAAGAATTGAAATTCCGTCCAACGACGGAAGACGGGGATTACCAGGTCAAGCTACGCAACCTGCTAAAATTCCTAGAACACGGTGATAAGGTCAAAATTACGCTACGTTTTCGTGGTCGTGAAGTGGCGCATCAAGAACTCGGAATGAAGATTCTAGAGCGTGTGCAAAAAGATACTGTTGAATTCGCAGTTATCGAGCAGCACCCAAAACGCGAAGGACGCCAGTTGATGATGGTATTAGCACCTAAGAAAAAGCAAGCATAACTGTTTATAGTTATTGCCTTTTTATTATATTTAATGCGGAGTTACATGTTATGCCTAAGTTAAAAACTCACAGAGGCGCCAGTAAGCGCTTCCGTAAAACTGCGAGTGGTGCGATCAAACGTCGAGGCGCTTATCGAAATCACATCCTGACCAAGAAATCAACCAAACAGAAGCGACATCTGCGGGTGTCTTCAGGTCGATTAAAACTGTGTGACGCGCGTTTAGCGACGCGATTGTTGCAAGGTAGCTAAGGGGGAGTGAATTATGCCAAGAGTTAAGCGCGGTGTGACTGCGAAAGCGCGTCACAAGAAAATAATGAAACAAGCCAAAGGTTACTACGGTGCACGGAGTCGTGTTTACCGAGTTGCCAAGCAGGCGGTTATTAAGGCGGGACAATATGCTTATCGAGATAGACGTCAGAAAAAACGTCAATTTCGAGCACTTTGGATCACGCGTATCAACGCGGCTGCCCGTGAATGTGGTTTGTCTTACAGCCGGTTCATCGACGGATTGAAAAAGGCGGAAATTGAGCTGGATCGAAAAGTATTAGCCGATATGGCTGTGCACGATAAACAGGCTTTTGCCGTAATTGCTGA
This sequence comes from Legionellaceae bacterium, assembly GCA_947504795.1. Classification (GTDB taxonomy): domain Bacteria; phylum Pseudomonadota; class Gammaproteobacteria; order Legionellales; family Legionellaceae. The sequence goes on along the minus strand of CANNJG010000074.1, from coordinate 5,374 downwards.
GCAAGTGAAAGCAGTTTTGGGTTGATTGTGAAAGACCATCTTGCCCAATTACAAGCGTCAGCCCTTATAGCCATTGACAAGGTCGATGATTTGACCGAGTTGCAGGCTATTAGGGTTGATTTTCTTGGTAAAAAAGGGCGATTAACTGAATTATTAAAACAAGTCTCCCAGTTGTCAGCAGCTGAAAAACCGGTTGTCGGCCAGTTGGTGAATCAAGTCAAACGTGAGATTCATGAAAAAATTGAAGAAAAACATGCGCTGCTTACCGAGCGGGTTCTTCAAGCCAAACTCAGTGCCGAATATATTGATGTAACGTTATCCGGACGGTCAAAAGAAGTCGGTTCTTTGCATCCTGTTTCGCAAATAAAACACAAAATTAATGCCTATTTTAGTCGTTTGGGATTCGACATTGTCGATGGCCCTGAAATAGAAACAGATTTTTATAATTTCGAGGCTTTAAATGTGCCCGCGCATCATCCTGCCAGGGCTATGCATGATACGTTTTACTTTGGTGATGGGTCGCTGTTACGAACCCACACGTCATCCGTACAAATTCGAATCATGGAACAATATCCCCCTCCTTTGCGCTTAATTGCTCCGGGCCGTGTTTATCGGTATGAGTCAGATTTGACTCATACCCCAATGTTTCATCAGGTCGAAGGCTTACTTATCGATAGCAGTGCTACGTTGGCGGGGTTGAAGGGATTGTTACAACAATTCTTTTCAGAATTATTTGAGCGCGAATTGGCTTTTCGTTTTCGACCCTCTTATTTCCCATTTACAGAACCTTCGGCGGAAATGGATATTGAATGCACGCAATGCGCAGGCAAAGGGTGTCGAACCTGTAAATTCACGGGTTGGCTAGAAGTAGGTGGATGTGGCATGGTGCATCCTAATGTCTTGCAAGCGGTTAATATTGATCCGCAACACTATCAGGGATGGGCATTTGGCATGGGGATCGACAGAATCACGATGCTATACTACACCATCGATGATTTGCGATTGATGTTCGAGAATGATGCTACGTTTTTGAAACAATTTTAGGGTTTAACCATGAAAATAAGTGAATCCTGGTTGCGCGATTGGGTTAATCCACCTTTATCGACACATGCTTTAACCAACCAATTGACAATGGCAGGCCTTGAAGTTGATGCAGTGGAACCCGTGGCCGGTATGTTTAGCGGGGTGGTAGTTGCGCGTGTGATGGCGACTCGGCCCCATCCTCAAGCCGATCGCCTGACCCTATGCGAGGTCGACCCGGGTAATGGACAATTAATAGCCGTTGTCTGCGGTGCGGTGAATGTCCGTCCAGGACTTACCGTGGCGTTAGCCACCCTGGGTGCGCAGTTGCCAGGTGATTTTATCATCAAAGAATCAAAGTTGCGCGGTGAATTATCTCAAGGTATGTTGTGTGCTGCGAGTGAGTTAGGGTTGGTCGATAGCTTTGAAGGGATTATGGAACTAGCAGATGATGCCCCTTTAGGGATCGATTTGCGAGTGTATTTACAATTAGAAGATCATATCCTAGATTTAGATCTGACCCCCAACCGTGCTGACTGCTTAAGTATCTTAGGTGTGGCTCGGGAAGTAGCTGCTTTAAATCAATTGCCGCTCCAACCAATAGCTTCAGCGCCCATTAAAGTAACGACTAACGCATTCATTCCTGTTCATTTAGCTGCACCCGCTGCTTGCCCTATGTATGCAGGGCGCTTTATCATCGGAATTAATCCAGAAGCGGCCACACCCTTAACTATCAAAGAGCGTCTGCGGCGCAGTGATATTCGACCTACGCATCCGGTGGTGGATGTTCTGAATTATGTTATGTTGGAGTTGGGCCAACCGCTGCATGCGTTTGACCGCCAATCCATCACAAGCGATATTCACGTTCGTTATGCGCATCAAAACGAGTCCATCATCGTTTTAAACGGACAAACCTGTCAATTAGATGAACATGTGTTGGTGATTGCCGATGATGAACGTGCATTAGCGATTGCCGGAGTGATGGGCGGCGCGTTGTCTGCGGTACAAGCCCACACAACAGATATCTGGTTAGAATCTGCCTATTTTGATCCGCGGATTATAGCGGGAGTGGCACGCCGTTTTGGGTTGTCGAGTGATGCTGCTCACCGTTTTGAGCGTGGTGTTGATCCCGCTTTACCTTTAATTGCTCTAGAGACAGCAACTACTTTGTTGCAGTCGATCATGGGGGGGGAAATAGGTCCTGTTGTTCAACAGCAAACGGGCGAATGGCCTCCTAAACCTATCATGATCGTCTTTCGTCCTAATCAAGTATTGCGTTTGACAGGCGTAGCGGTTGCAGAAGACATAATTGAAGCGATACTTGTGCGTCTGGGAATGTCGGTGCGGCGCCATGCAGCCCATTGGGAAGTGATGGTACCGACGTATCGCGTCGACTTGCGTTTGGAGGTCGATTTGGTAGAAGAAGTGATTCGAATGGTGGGGTATGATCACATTCCAATTCAAGCGATCGATACGGTGATGCACGCAGGAACGACGGATCCTATCGAACAGCTTAGCCGCCAAATGATTGTTTTTTTAGCTCATCGCGGCTACCGTGAAACGATTAGTTATAGCTTTGTAGATCCCCAATTACAGCAAGTCTTATATCCGAATACACCCGTGAAATCATTGCTTAACCCCATTTCTTCAGAATTGGCAGATATGCGTATTGGTTTATGGCCAGGATTACTAGCCTCGATGCTCCATAATATTCATCGCCAACAGCCTGCTTTAAGGCTTGCGGAAACAGGTAAGGTATTTTTAGCAACCGATAGCGGTGCGGTTACCGAAATGGCATGTTGCGCAGGATTAATTACGGGGGAACGGGGGCAATTCAATTGGAATGATGTGTCAGCTAAGTATGATTTTTATGATATGAAAGGTGATTTAGAAGCATTATTTGCCACAACACAACTAGACAGAGTTTCCTTTATTCCCGGAGAACATCCTGCCTTGCATCCAGGAAAAACTGCACAGATTATGCATGCCGATCAACCGATTGGCTGGTTGGGTGCATTGCATCCACGCTTGTTAAACGCGTTGGATTTAACCCAAGAAGTGATCGTATTTGAAATACAGTTATCGACATTGACGACGCTACGCCGCGCGGTGTACCAAACAATTTCTAAATACCCGCACATCAGGCGTGATTTATCGTTATGTCTGGATGAACAGGTACGTGCAGAAGACTTAGAACGCGTTGTGCGTGAGGTAGTAGACTCGAGTTACTTAAAAGATTTTTATGTCTTTGATGTCTATACAGACGCTACGTTGGCTGCAAATAATAAAAAATCTATGGCTATAGGGCTAATGTTACAAAGCGATGTTCGCACGTTACAGGATGAAGAAGTCCAGACAATGATGACTGCCGTGATCCTCGCACTGGAAAAACAATTATCTGCGGTACTGCGGACGACAACCACGCATTAATTCTCGTCGGCTCATTATAAACCGCCCTGCGAGAAGAAGGTGCCTGCAAAAGGGCTGTGCCCTAAAAAGGAGTAACCAATGCGTGCATTGAATAAAATGATAATGATTGAGGGACTCTGTGACGAACTGGGGTTGTCAAAGTTGGATGCGCGTTTACTAGTCGATGAATTTTTTGAAGCAATCACCCAAGAACTGGTAGCAGGCTATCCAGTTAAATTATCGAGCTTTGGCAATTTTAAATTACGTAATAAATCCGCACGTCCGGGACGAAATCCAAAGACTGGGCAACCCACACCAATTCCTGCACGCCGGGTAGTAACCTTTAAAGCAGGACTGACGTTTAAGAAAGAGATCGAGAAATAGATCCTAGCTTCGTGTATGGAATCCATAAATATTGAATAATTTTCATGATATACTTGTGATCTGCGTGGGTTTTAGTTAAAATCGCTAGTCAAAAATTAATTTATGCTATCTATAAGCGCGTTGGAGTTTGTTAAATGAAGACATTTAGTGCTAAGGCACATGAAGTCAAGCGTGATTGGTATACGATTGACGCCAACAATAAAATTTTAGGGCGTCTGGCAACCGAGATCGCGCGTCGTTTGCGTGGTAAACATAAAGCAGAATATACACCTCACGTTGATACAGGCGATTATATTGTTGTGACTAACGTTGAAGCCATTCGAGTGACTGGACGTAAATTCAAAAATAAAATGTACTACAGTCATAGTGGATTTCCCGGTGGTATTAAACAAGTATCATTTGAAAAGTTGCAAGCGACTCACCCTGCGCGTGTTTTGGAACGAGCAGTGAAAGGGATGCTTCCAAAAAATTCATTAGGTCGTGACATGTATCGCAAGCTGAAGATTTATGTGGGTAGTGAACATCCCCATGCGGCGCAGCAGCCTAAACAACTTGAGATTGAGGAATAATTATGAGCGCTGTAAAAAAGGCTGTAAAACAGTATTATGGCACAGGTCGCAGAAAAAGCTCTACGGCGCGTGTTTTTTTGCGCCCAGGCAAAGGTAATATTGTGGTTAACCAACGTGAGTTATCCGAATATTTTGGCCGTGAAACCTCTAGTATGATTATTCGTCAGCCCTTAGAAGCGGTGGATGTGCTGGGTAATTTTGATATTTACGCCACAGTTGTCGGCGGTGGTATTTCTGGTCAAGCAGGCGCGATTCGTCTGGGTATCGCGCGCGCGCTTGTTGCGTACGATGAAAGTGATTTGGTAGAAGGTGCTGAACCTCTAGAAAATTCCTTCCGCAAAAAACTCCGTGCACGTGGGTTGTTAACACGCGATTCACGTCGTGTTGAACGTAAGAAAGTGGGCTTGCATAAAGCTCGTCGAGCAACACAATATTCTAAACGTTAGTCGTTGTTCTAATACCTCAATCAAAGGTTGCTGTGCTTTGCACACCGTTGATTGAGGCTTGTTTCTTAATTTCGCTCTCGTAGGTTGATCTCAAAAAAACGTTGGGGGCCCTTAGGATGGCAGATTCTAAATCATCGGATTCCAAACACTGTTCTCGTTGTTCTTCACAATCCCGAGTAGATACTCAGAAGCGTAAATTTCTACGCACCAGTATGCAGGTGTTAGGCTGTGTTGGTGTGGCGTGTGCAATCGTCCCGTTTATCTCTTCTTTAAACCCTAATCGACGAACATTGGCTGCTGCTGGGCCGGTGACCGTTGATCTGAGCCAATTGCAGCCTGGCGAACAATTAACGGTTATGTGGCGAGGAAAACCGATTTGGGTTATTCGTCGCACGCCAGAGATGCTCGCGCAACTCAAACAATCCAATCCAGCATTGCGAGATCCGATGTCATTGGTGACACAACAGCCTGCTTATGCCCAAAATCCTTGGCGATCCTTGCGTCCTGAATATTTGGTCCTAGTGGGGGTGTGTACCCACCTAGGCT
>CANNJG010000073.1 GCA_947504795.1 Legionellaceae bacterium | reverse complement strand
TTTGGTATTATCTGTGCCGAATAACCCCATTATCCCCTATATTGAAGGCGACGGGATTGGCGTCGATGTGACACCTGCTATGTTGCAGGTAGTCAATGCAGCGGTCTTTAAAGCATACGGGAATGAGAAAAAAATTGCATGGATGGAAATTTACGCGGGAGAAAAAGCAACAAAAGTATATGGTGCGGATGAATGGTTGCCTAAAGAAACTTTGGAAGCGATTCAACGCTATGTTGTTGCTATCAAAGGCCCATTGACTACCCCTATTGGTGGCGGGATCCGCTCGTTGAATGTGGCGATTCGCCAAGCGCTCGATTTATATATTTGTTTACGTCCTGTGCGTTATTTTACAGGCACACCTTCGCCTTTGAAAGAACCCGAAAAAACTGATATGGTGATTTTTCGTGAAAATTCAGAAGATATTTATGCGGGGATAGAATGGGCAGCGGATACCCCTGAAGCCAAGAAAGTGATCGAATTTTTACTGAAAGATATGAACGTTAAGAAAATTCGTTTTCCTGAGCATTGCGGCATTGGAATTAAACCAGTTTCTAAAGAAGGGTCGCAACGCTTGGTTAAAGCGGCCATTCAATATGCTATTGATAATCAACGTACTTCTGTGACGTTGGTGCACAAAGGCAATATTATGAAATTTACAGAAGGCGCTTTTAAAGATTGGGGCTATGCAGTTGCAAAAGAAGCGTTTGGCGCAACCTTGTATCAAGGGGGGCCTTGGATGACGGTAATCAACCCTAATACCCAACAACCCATTATTATTAAAGATGTGATAGCCGATGCATTTTTACAACAGATTTTGTTAAGACCCGAAGACTACAGTGTGATCGCTACGTTGAATTTAAATGGGGATTATATTTCTGATGCGTTGGCGGCACAAGTAGGGGGGATTGGTATTGCTCCTGGGGCAAATATTGGCGAAAAATCTGCCGTATTTGAAGCGACACACGGTACTGCGCCGAAGTATGCCGGTCAGAATAAAGTCAATCCAGGATCCCTGATTCTTTCTGCCGAGATGATGTTACGCCACATGGGATGGATAGAGGCTGCGGATTTGATTATCCAAGGGATGAGCAAAGCCATTCAAGCAAAACAAGTGACCTATGATTTAGAGCGACTGATGGACGATGCAACGTGTTTATCGACTTCAGCCTTCGCGCAAGCAGTGATAAGGCTTATGTAAGCTGTAAGCTAATGGGGTTTGGGAAACTCCCCTCAGCGTGTGCTGTGCACAGAGAGTTTTGGGTTGACTCCCTGCGCGCCCACTACAATCTTTACCAACCATAACCCAATGAAAGCATATAACTTATAACGTTAGCGCTATTTCTGCCTTCAATAGCGATTACGGCACCCATATTGATGCCAAAACTACCAGTGAAGTTATATTCTAATTGAGGCGATAATGCTAGCAAATACAAACTTCCACTCCCTATATTTTGTGAATTAAAAATATTGTGGCTTGTGGGTATAATCCAAAAACTTCGCTTGGCAGCCAAGTAATTCTTTCCTGTGATACCCGGGGTAAAGGCATTGAAACTTGCTACATTATCTCCCAAATTCCCGATAAAAACAGAGGCTTGTTGAGCCAATACATTCGTCTCAATAACGGCCACCCAATTTTGAGTTAAAGTATATTCAGCAGCTAAATCCAATGAGATATTATTACCAGGGTTGATATATCCGTTTGTACTGCTGCCTCCACCATAAATGCTAAGTCGGTTTAGTTTGACGTTTGATGTTAGCGTCGCAGTGATAGATCCTGATGCTTTAAGATAGTGAGAAGTCCCTTTAAACTGGGTTAACAGATTAAAATTAAGCCCAACAGAGGTTTGATATGCGCCATCACCTGTTGCATCAGTTGCATAGGCGCTATCATTTAAGTTTGTATAACGCCCGATGGGAAACGATTGTGAGATGGTTATTTTGAAATTAGGTCGATTATTGCTATAACCTTGGGTTAACATTTGGTATCCAAGTGTCAGAGCAGTATCTCCAATGCCACTATTTGATATGCCTGATGTCTGATTTTGAACATAATTTAGACCAATTCCAAAGTCCATCTTGGAATTCAGACCATAACCAAAACCAAAACCTATTGAATTTGCCATAGACAAAGGAATTGTGGATAAATTACCGGCATAGTCATAAATGGCAGGCGTATTAGAATTTTGAAAAGTTAAAGAGATCCCGGCACTACCCGGACTCGCTGTTTCGGCGGAACCAGATAGCTGAGGTCCGGTAAACCATGGATCTGCTTTGACGGTAAATGAACAGGCTAGTAACCCAAATAAAAAACAAGAAGTCCGTATAACAGTGGTCATCAACCTATCGCCTAAAGCCCAATAAAATCATTAATATATCATACTGTATTACCCGAGATTCATCTAGAGAATGGATTCCGAGTTCTTAGTGCTGTGCAGAGGATTTTAATTTAAAACTAGCTAAATTACGGATATCCGTCTATAAAATAATTATAGGGATTTGAAAATGAATAGTGGGATGGTTATCTTACCCGAAATTGAAACATTTATTAAAACGTTAACGCAAACGTCGGTTGATTTGGCTTTGCCCAAAAAATATCGGGTGATTTTGCACAATGACGACTTCACCCCTATGGATTTTGTGGTGTTGGTTCTCAAGCGTTTTTTTTATATGACTGAATCTATCGCCACTCAATTAATGCTACAGGTTCACGCTAACGGATATGCAAGTTGCGGTGTGTTTACAAGAGATATCGCGGAAACAAAAGTAGTGTTGGTGAATGAATATGCCCGGGTTAATGAGCATCCTTTGTTGTGTGCCATGGAGCAAGAAAAGTAATTCTCAGTGTGATTTCAGCGACTGTTGAGGAGTAGCGATCATGTTAAACAAAGAATTAGAGTTCACCTTAAACTTAGCGTTCAAAGAAGCGAAAGAACAACGCCATGAGTTTATGACGGTAGAGCACTTATTGTTATCCTTATTAGACAATCCTGCTGCGGCAAATGTGTTACATGCATGCGAAGCCAATATTGAAGAGCTGCGTCGCGATTTGGAAACTTTTATCCAAGAAACCACACCTATTATTCCGTTAGATGATGGACTCCGCGAAACACAACCCACCTTAGGATTCCAACGGGTATTACAACGCGCAGTATTCCATGTACAATCAGCGGGCAAAACCGAAGTGAGTGGCGCTAATGTTCTTGCGGCTATTTTCAGTGAACAAGAAAGCCAAGCCGTATACTTCCTGCGTCGTGAGAATATAACACGCTTGGATGTCATTAATTACATTTCTCATGGTGTTTCTAAATATCATGGTGCGGATGTACGTGAGGGTATGAATGCCAGCATGATGGATGAGGAGATGATGGGGTCTGACTCAGTCGAATCGTCATTGGAAAATTATTGCACTAACTTGAATAAACGTGCGCGGTTAGGAAAAATCGATCCGCTTATTGGTCGTCACGAAGAGATTGAGCGTACCGTACAAGTGTTATGCAGACGTCGCAAAAACAATCCGCTTTTGGTGGGAGAAGCGGGAGTGGGTAAAACTGCGATCGCAGAAGGTCTTGCGCGTTTAATTGTGGATGGAAAAGTGCCAGAAGCAATTAATAAATGTGTGGTTTATTCCTTGGATCTGGGTGCGTTGCTTGCAGGTACAAAATACCGCGGAGATTTTGAAAAAAGATTGAAAGCAGTTTTAAAGCAATTATCGGATGTGGATGGGGGTATCTTATTTATCGATGAAATTCATACAATCATCGGGGCAGGTGCTGCTTCCGGCGGAGTGATGGATGCTTCTAATTTAATTAAACCGCTTCTGGCGAATGGTGAATTGAAATGTATTGGTTCTACAACGTATCAAGAATATCGCGGTATTTTTGAAAAAGATAAAGCGTTGGCGCGACGCTTTCAAAAGATTGATATCCCCGAACCCAGTATTGAGGAAACCTTCGAAATTCTAAAAGGGTTAAGAGCACGTTTGGAAGAGCATCATAATGTTAAATTCTCGACGGCTTCTCTCAAATCGGCTGCAGAATTATCTGCCAAGTACATTAACGATCGTTTTTTACCGGACAAAGCGATTGACGTGGTCGATGAGGCTGGGGCCTATCAAAATTTGCTTACTGCGAATAAACGTAAGAAGATCATTTCTGTAGCAGAAATCGAGTCGGTTGTTGCTAAAATTGCACGAATTCCGATCAAAAAAGTATCCGCACGCGATAAAGATACCATGCGTAATTTGGAGCGTGACTTAAAATTATTGGTATATGGCCAAGATGCAGCGATTGGCGCATTGGCTTCTGCTATTAAATTATCGCGCTCGGGTTTGCGCGAGCCTGAAAAACCAGTGGGTTGCTTTTTGTTTACAGGACCTACGGGCGTCGGTAAAACCGAAGTTACGCGACAATTGGCTAATTTATTAGGTATAGAACTGTTACGGTTTGATATGTCTGAATATATGGAAAAACATACGGTATCACGCTTGATCGGCGCGCCTCCGGGGTATGTGGGCTACGATCAAGGCGGGTTATTAACCGAAGCCATTGCCAAAAATCCGCATGCTGTATTGTTATTAGATGAAATTGAAAAAGCGCATCCGGATGTGTTTAATTTACTGCTGCAAATTATGGACCATGGCACGTTAACCGACACCAATGGTCGCCACGCTGATTTTAGGCATATCATCCTAGTGATGACGTCCAATATCGGTGCGGTGGAAGTGGGTCGAAACTCTATGGGTTTCTCAACTCAAGATAATAGTAACGATGGTATCGATGCGATGAAACGCCACTTTACACCGGAGTTTCGTAACCGCTTAGACGCCGTGATTAACTTCAAGCCGTTAGATGAAACAATCATTGGGTTGGTGGTTGATAAGTTTATTATGGAGTTAGAGGAGCAATTGTCCAGCAAGGGTGTGGCGTTAGAAGTGGATAGTTCTGCGCGTAAATGGTTGGTTGCGCATGGTTATGATAAAGTGATGGGTGCTCGACCCATGGCACGGTTGATTCAAGAAAATATCAAAAAACCATTGGCTGATGAGTTGCTCTTTGGTAAGCTTACGAACGGTGGTCACATCTTGCTTAGTATGCGAGATGATAAGCTACATTTTGAAAACTATGATTATCGTGAAGGGGTTTACTGATTGTAATGTTGTCGGTCATTGTTATTGCCAAAAATGAAGCAGCGACGATACGTCGCTGCTTAGATGCTATTCGATGGGCAGATGAAATTATCGTCCTAGATTCGGGTAGCGAGGATGCTACGGTAGCCGTTGCTCGAGAATATACGCCGCACGTGTTTCAAACAGATTGGCAAGGTTTTGGTGTGCAAAAACAGCGTGCTTTAGAAAAAGCCAGCGGTGATTGGATATTGAACCTTGATGCGGATGAAGTAATAACGGAGCCGCTTCGACAAGAAGTCCTAAAAGCGATGTCGCAAACTGAATTGAGTGGCTTTCGTATTCCTATTCGAATGTTTTTTTACGGAAAGGCTTTGCGCTTTTCCGCAGGCCCCAAGCGTCATGTGCGCTTATTCAAACGAACAGGCGCACGGTTTAGTAGTGATTTGGTTCATGAGAAAATCCTATTGCCTGAACATAGTCGCATAGGGCGGTTCACTTCGCCTATCTTACATTATTCGTTTCGTGATGTGAGTCACGCTCTGACTAAAATAAATTTATATTCGTCGTATTCTGCCCGTATTCGTATCGAGGCCAATAAAAAACATACATTGACTCAAACACTGTTGAGTAGTATCTGGATGTTTTTACGATGTTATGTAATACAAGGTGGAATGTTAGATGGGAAGCCTGGCTTGGTGTTTGCATTGTTTCAGGCGCAGGGTTCATGGTATCGTGGCATCAAACAGTTATATCGAGATTCAGTATCACTATGATTAAATTTAGATTATTTATGACAGGGCTCGTATTTTCGTACCTTCTAACCGGATGTATGGCGCCGCCGCCTCCAGATAACATATCCAATGTATGCAACATTTTTCATCAATATCCCAGTTGGTATCGAGCGGCTAAGCGCGTAGAGCGTCGCTGGGCTGTGCCTGTGCCTGTACAAATGGCGATTATGCACCAAGAATCAAAATTTGATGGCTATGCGCGCCCACCACGAACCAAAATTTTGGGCTTTATTCCTTGGACGCGGCCCACTACTGCCTTAGGCTACTCGCAAGCACTCAATGGGACATGGGACTTATACAGAAAAACCGAAGGTGGTTATTTTGCATCGCGCACAAACTTTGCTGATGCTGTCGATTTTATAGGATGGTATGCGAATATGGCCTATCGTTTGGCACGTGTTCCCAGGAGTGACGCATTTAGGTTGTATTTGGCCTATCATGAAGGGATTGGAGGCTATCAGCGCGGCACGTATCGTTATAAGCGTTGGTTAGTTCCGGTTGCCCATAAAGTAAGTAGGCGTGCTGCTTTATATAAAAAACAATTGGTTGTTTGTCACAGGACTTAAGCGTAGCGTTCAAAATTCAAATGCGTTTGGCTTGGGTATTTAGACCCTAGTTGACTTTCGACGCATTACCGCTGATAGTAGAGTATTATTTTTCGGGAGTTGTGTTGATGAGCGTTATGCGCTTAATGTTGTTGGGTTGTCCTGGTGCTGGTAAGGGTACCCAGGCACTAAAACTAATGAAAACCTTTCATATTCCGCAGATCTCAACGGGGGATATGTTGCGTGCGGCGATTGCTTCAGGTAGCCCTATTGGCATGAATGCGAAAAAAATCATGGACAGTGGGCAATTAGTATCCGATGATATTATGATTGCGTTGGTGGCAGACCGTTTAAAACAAGCTGATTGTCAGGCGGGTTTTTTGTTAGATGGATTTCCACGGACGATTCCTCAAGCACAAGCGTTACGTGATGCCGGCATTAAGATAGACCATGTGATAGAAATTGCGGTGGATGACGAAGAAATTGTTCGAAGAATCAGTGGTCGTCGTGTTCACCCAGCTTCTGGGCGCGTGTACCATATCTTGTATCATCCCCCTAAACAAGAAGGGTTAGATGATGAAACCCATGAACCTTTAGTGTTGCGCGAAGATGATCAGGAAGACATTATTCGCAATCGCCTGCAAGTCTACCATGAAAAAACTGAACCCTTGATAGCGTATTACCAAGGATGGGCGAAGCAAGGCGACCCTGAGGCGCCGGTGTTTAATAAAATTTCTGGTGAAAGTTCAGTCGATGTGATTTACGATAACTTATTACAGGTTTTGGGGCATCAGCATCCGGCGTCAGTGCTGCCTATTGCAGGTAAAGAATTTGAAACATTGTTGAAAGAACGTGACATTGTTTTTGTAGATTTCTGGGCACCTTGGTGTGTGCCGTGTAAGCAGTTCAAGGATACGTATGAAAGTGTTTCCGCACAATATCCTCAAATAACGTTTGGTTCGGTTAACATTGAGCAGGAATACGAGATGGCACATCTATTTGAGTTGCGCTCGATCCCACATTTGATGGTGTTTAAACAAGGCATCGCTATTTACTCAGAATCGGGCACCATGCCTGAATCTGCTCTTAAAGAGTTAGTGGAACAAGCACTGGCGGTGGATGTTGATACGATTCAAGAAAAGTTGGAAAACGAAGGTTAATTCACGTATCTACCAGCAATCCAAAGCATTCCCGACAGGGTAGCCGTTTGGCCCCGGCCCTATGCTTTGCATGCCTTGATCATTCAAGCGCAGCGATTGGCAACTGAGATCTTGGGTAGCTTGTGTGTTTCGAGGCGTTGCCTGGATTGTATAATGTAGCTCAGTGGCTTTGACGATGGAGAGCTCATACCATCCTTGAGGGGATAATGGGTTATCTAGAAGGGGACTGGTTCCTTCTTTAAGGACATAACTCGCATGTTGCGTGAAGTGGTTTTCCATACGTTGTGCCAGATTAAATAGCGCCATTTGCCCATCTACTCGATGCGCACGCACCCAATACGATAGCCAGCTAGGATACGCTAAGTTGAATAAAATAGCAGTGATGGTTAATACAATCAGTAATTCAAGCAACGAAAAACCACTGACTTTACTGAAAAACCCGATATTTTTGGTTGAGTTTGTTTTTAATTCGATCATTTAGATTGTCTAAACCCTTCATTGGAACACCAGCATACAAAACACTAGAGCGTATTGAGAATTGCTTTCCTTGCCTGCGTGAGACATCCAGGCAATCTAGATTAAGAGCAAATATTCTCGTACAGATCATGCCATGCTGGGTTAAGCGCTTCAATCAGATTAATTTTCCATTGTCTGCGCCAGTTTTTAAAGCGTTTTTCACGTCGAGCAGCTTCTATATAAGTTGAATGCGTTTCATAATAGACCAACATATGAACATTATACTGAGCAGTAAATCCTGGTATTATTTTATTTTTATGTTCCCAAACCCGTTTAGTCAGATCTGACGTTGAGCCGACATACAGTGTACCATTGCGCTTACTCGCCATAATATAGACGTAAAATGATTTCATTTTTCTTCCTTGTTATCGAGCTTTGGACTCATTTTGATAATATCATGCAAATTGATCTGATGACATAGAAGGGCAAACATACGTCTTGCGAATGAAATTTAGGAATCCGTGTTCCGCTGCTTGTCAGGGAAATAATCTACGTCCCGCTGCTTGTCAGCGGGATCCAGTATTCTATAAGCATCGCTGGATCCCGTGCATAAAGCACGGGACGTAGGGAGTGGCGTGCGGTATAGCAGAATAATCTACGTCGTTTGCTTCTCAGCAGAATAACCTACGTCCCGCTGCTTGTCAGCGGGATCTAGTATTCTATAAGCATCGCTGGATCCC
>CANNJG010000072.1 GCA_947504795.1 Legionellaceae bacterium | reverse complement strand
GAGACATGGATAGATCCCGACGCGATTACCATTGCTTTAGTTGGCCGGCCTAATGTTGGTAAATCAACTTTAATCAACCGCATGATGGGTGAAGAACGAGTGGTGGTGTATGATTTACCCGGCACCACACGCGATAGTATTTCGATTCCTTTTGAGCGTGATGATACCAAGTACACCTTAATCGATACCGCTGGTATTCGACGGCGTTCGCGCGTCGATGATAAGATTGAAAAATTCTCTATTATCAAAACGTTACAATCAATCAAAGCAGCAAATGTGTGTCTACTCCTTCTCGATGCAAAAGAAGGCTTAACCGAACAAGACATGCATTTGTTAGGATTTATTATTGAAACCGGGAAAGCGCTGGTGATATTAGTGAACAAATGGGACGGTTTAGAAGCTGATCATAAAGAAAAAATTCGAGAAACCTTAGCTAGGCGGTTACAGTTTGCGAGTTTTGCGAAGATTAAGTACATCTCTGCACTGCATGGAACCGGTGTTGGACTCTTGTTTAAGGATATTAACCAGGCCTATGCAGCGGCTACTCAAACCTTATCCACCCCAAAGTTAACGCGATTACTCTACGATTTTTCCCAACAGCATAGTCCGCCTTTAGTGAATGGACGGCGTATTAAGTTACGCTACGCGCATGCGGGCGGGCACAACCCACCGATAGTCGTGATTCATGGCAATCAAGTAGCGGCTTTACCCGATAGTTATAAACGTTATTTGATCAAAGGATTTACTGAACAGTTAGGCTTGGTTGGCACCCCTTTAAAACTAGAATTTGTAGGGAATGCAAACCCCTTTAAAGGCAAGAAAAATGTACTCAGTGATCGTCAAATCAAGCAAAGAAAACGCTTAATCAAGCGCGCGAAGCGACGTCCTAAATAAACCTTGATGACGACGCTGCGCTGAATCAAGGTTAGGTTAGTGTGATGTGTTAGAAGGTGCAGGGTCAACCAGGTTGTTATCGGGTAAAACTTCTGGTTGGAAAAAACTATTCTTCTGGAGAATCGCATTTATTTTTCTTGCCTCTGGATAGATGCACACTGCATAACTATAGAGATCAATAGCACTTCCAATCACCAAAAACCAGAGAAAAGATACACTGAAAATGATAAGCAATTGAGAAAACATTTGAGCAATCCCTGGTAAAAGTAGCAATGCGGGCCAGAAATGCCAGAGTAATAACGGTAGGCTTATGCCAATTAGCATGCCAATACAAGCGCCTTGGAACTTTGAGTAATTGCAATAGGGTGCATAACGAACGCGTAAGGCTGATTCGAGATCGTCGCTTAAAAGCGGCCAGCGATCGCCCAATGCAATGGAAAATTTAGGATCGAGTTCGCTTAAAGGAATCCTTCTTAACCAATCCTTCCTGGGGTTTTGTGTCAAAAAGGCAACAATCATAGACGGATCTTTCCGCACCTCTTCATCTAGGAGTGTATAGATTAACGGACAACCGATAATGGCTTCTCTCAATTTGTCTGACCTCGTCATAAAGTCAGGAAATAGAGCTTCGTAACAGCTTAAAATAGAAGTAAAGTCTGTTATCTCTTCAGATCGTAAATACCTATCTAATTCGTGTCGCAGCTAAGGATCACCATAGTGATGTCTCAATATCTTTAAAATATCAACATGACCCTCTCGCACTGCGATATCAAATGGACTAACCCCAAATTCTGTTTTCGTTAGGGTATCTATCTGTGAGGGATAATGCGTTAATAACCATTTCATGAGTGGCGCTTCGTTCCACTGTGCGGCACAATATACGATGTTTTTTTCAAAAACTTGATTACTATAATGTCCCTTGGTTTTTGTGTGATGAATAAGGTCAGGTTGTTGCTCAATTAACCTTTTCATTGCCAATATTTTCTCTGTAGTATCTCGTTTTTCTTCTTTGAGGCCATAAATACGTTTAACAAGGTTTTCAAGTTTACCCTTTAAGCTTTCATTTGGATACCAACCGAGATAGTAATGATCATAAAATACATTTTTTTGAGGTTCAGGATTTGATAGGTCGATAGTGTAGAGAAGATAGTCTTTTACATCCACTAACAATTTAAACACTTTTCCAGCGTTTGGCTGATTCGCAGGTGTCCCACTAAATCTATCTGGATGAGCCCTCTTCCTTAAGTTTTTAAAGATCTTTTCTACGTTATCTGCATCATAAGGACATTTCGCATCAAATGTAGGTTGTTGATCTCGTTCGGTATTCGTATTATTGAAATCCTCTAACCCAAAGATCTTCTGTGGTGTTGTGCCATTTTCCCACCAATTAAGAATGCTTATTAAGTCATCCGCTGAGTAAGGTTTTCTTTCGTTCATAAGGCGTACCGATTTCAAAATTTGTTATTATACACATACTTTGGCTAAAATAAAAACAAAGTATGGGCGGTGTATCGTTCTTTCTGTCAATTGAAATCTCGATTTCAGCCTTTTTTGACGCTCACCAAATAGTCCGCCTTTAGTGAATGGACGGCGTATTAAGTCACGCTATGCGTATGCGCGACGTCGGCGACGGGGAGATTAAATGTCAACAGCCCCTCCATTTGATTCACGTATACATGGTAATCAAGATTTATTTTTCAGTGGCAATAAGGCTACAAGCACGGCAGCAACAAGCATACACAGCGGTAATATCATCAATGCTTTTTGATAGTCCCAGACCATCAATCTATGATGATGCTTAAAAGTATCCAACAAATAACCAATCAATGGCTGTAATATCGGTGCTGTTGCGATGGCTAAGGTATTGGTCATACCGGTAGTGGTGGAGAGAGAATGAGGCGGAGCGAATTGATTGGCAAAAGTATAGCCTAAAATATAAGAGCCACTGGCTAACCCTAACAGCAACATAATAATAGCGGTTAGTGCAATGGATTGAAGTGGTATCCAAATAAGGCAGAGTAAAATCATCGTTGTAAGCACGCAGGCACTCATTACCCATACTTTATGATTGCGAATATGATTGGTCAAATAACCAAATAACGGACAGCTGAGGCTAATGCCAAAAATCAGAACCGCATCGAGAATACTGGCTTCGCGCAACGTACAGTGTAGCTTGATTTGTAAAAATGGAGGTGCCCATAATCCTGCAAAAACAAGAACTATCGTAAAGGTTAAACCGATAAATAATCCGTTAATCCAAAGCGGCAGAATCGTTAATACTTCCTTCAATTGGGTGCGATAGGAGAGCGTATGCGTGATAGGAGGTTCGGTGTTGGGAAGAAAGCGCCAGCATAAATACGCAATACCACATGCCATGCCAGCGTTGCTCGCAATGAATTGTCGCCAACTTGAATGGGAGAGCATGGACGCTAAACTCACCATTCCGACGACCGTGACCAAAAAACTCAATGTTTCAGATGCACCAATTAATAACCCGAAATAACGGGGAGGATAGTGTTCACGTACCAAATGGACTAGACACACAAAACTGAATGCGGAGCCCATAGCAAGTAAACTGCGACCTAAGTAGAGACTCCATAAATGATGACTCGAGGCAAATATAATCCCGCCTACGGCGTAAATTATGGCGCTAGTCGTTAAGATAGGTCTGATATTTTTACGGTCACATAACAGGCCGACCGGTACTTGGAGCAGCATATAAAAGACATAAAAGGATCCGCTTAATAATCCGCCTGCTAAGGCCGTGAGGTGCATATCATGCATGATGACATTAATAATAACGCCAGAAGAGAGCTGCAAGAAAAATTGCAGTAATACAAATGACGTGCCAACTAACCAAATTACAGGATTAAATTGGTTAGGAGCACGCATTAATGAGCGCCAGTCGCGGCGTGAACAAGGGTGGTGAATAACCACTGGTCCAAATTTGATAAAAGAAGGGTGTCCACGGTCTCTAGTTGGCGATTTTTATATTCGATTTGTTGTTGTGCTAAATGGCGATCACTTATCACAAAACGATGCGGAATACCCAATAAATCCGCATCCGCAAACAGGACACCTGGGCGTTCATCGCGATCATCGAATAACACATCGATGTTGAGTTCCAAACAGCGTTGATAGATGGCTTCTGCTTGTGTTTTGACCGCCTCACTGCGTTGTTGGTTAATGGGGATGATGAGGAGTTGGAAAGGCGCGAGTGCCATGGGCCATTGAATGCCGCGCTCGTCATGATGTTGCTCGATAGCAGCTGCCACGATGCGTGAAATTCCAAGACCATAGCAACCCATAATTAGGGTTTTTTGGGATCCGGATTCATCGCTAACGGCGGCATGCATCGATTGGGCATATTTATCGCCTAATTGAAAAATATGACCCACTTCAATGCCACGACACATCTGTAACGTTCCGTGTCCATCAGGGCTTGGGTCACCGATGTTTACGTTACGTAAATCAGCGGTTTCATAGAGATGACTCGCGTCCCAGTTTGCATGTTTATAATGCTTGCCGGTAAGGTTGGCACCGCACACGAATGAAGAGAGTGCAGCGGCATAGTGGTCGACAATGATCCGAAGGTTTAGGCCGATGGGGCCGATATAGCCTAAAGATGTGTTATGAATCGTGTTGACTTCTTCTGCGCTCAGTAAGTGCAGCGGAGACTGTACTAAGGGGTGTTTCGCAGCTTTAATCTCGTTTAATGCATCATTTCCTCGCAACACCAGCGCTACCCAAGGGTCCTGCGTGCCGGCTACGATGAGTGTTTTTAACACTTGGCTAGTCGAAATATCTAGAAAGCTTGCAACGTCCTCTATTGTTTCTTGTCCTGGCGTATCGACAATCGTCAGCGTTTTGGGGGTAGGAGGCTGGGTGACGTGTGGCGCGAGACTCGTGGCTTGTTCCACATTTGCAGCATAAGTTCCTTGGTCACTATAAAAAATCAGATCTTCGCCTGCGTCGGCTAAAACTTGGAACTCATGAGACACCGCACCACCAATAGCGCCTGTATCCGCTTCTACCGCTCGGTACTGTAATCCCATTCGATCGAAAATTCGGCTATAAGCCTTGTACATGCGGTCGTAGGTTTCTTGTAAACTCTCAGCGCTGGTATGAAAGGAATACGCATCTTTCATAATGAATTCCCGCGCCCGCATCACGCCAAAACGTGGCCTGATTTCATCTCTAAATTTGGTTTGAATTTGGTAAAGCGTCAGCGGTAGTTCCTTATAGGATTGTACTTCTTGACGTATCAAATCGGTGATCACTTCTTCATGTGTCGGTCCGAAGCAATAGTTACGTTTATTAGAATCGACCATTTTTAACAATTGATTTCCAAAAGTATCCCAACGCCCAGTTTCTTCCCAAAGTTCAGCCGGCTGCACGGCAGGCATGAGTATTTCAAGCGCATGGATATGATTCATTTCTTCACGGACAATACGCTCCACGTTGCGTAATACGCGTAAGCCAAGCGGTAACCAGGTATAGAGTCCAGAGCCGAGTTTTCGGATCATACCAGCGCGAAGCATGAGTTGATGCGAGGCTATTTCAGCATCATTCGGCGTTTCTTTGAGGGTTTTGATATAGGATTGACTGACACGCATAGAGGAGCCCTGGTTAAGTTAGGTGGGTGTATTGACTATCATTTTATTCGCAGCTGCCAGGGTTTTTCGTAGCTTTTCATTTAAAAGGTCTTCACCTGGTGTGTTTAATTGATCAATAAACGCCGAAAAATCCTGAAAAGCCACATCGCCGCGTTGCACGTCGTATAAGGCGCCGACTATGCCGATCTGCTCTGAATCAATCAGCGTATTTAAAATCGGACTTTCATGATAAATTTCATGAATGGTATTGGCGATATTTAGCTGAGTGACTTTGTGAACAAAGTGACGATTTCTTCCAGTACGATCTTGGGTTGTATCGGTTTCAGACGTGATGGCTGGGGCGATTTTGTCTAACAGCTGCGTAATGAAGCCTTGCTTCACGCCGTCGCATGCGGCTTGAATGGCGCCACACAAAGTGTGACCCAATACGACAATTAATTTAGCTCCGACAACATTACAGGCGTACTCAATGCTCGCTAACACGTCGTCATTGACAACATTTCCAGCAACGCGGACACAAAATAAGTCTCCGAAACTCATGTCAAAAATGGTTTCAACGGGCACACGTGAATCGATACAGCCTAATACGACGGCAATGGGATGTTGGGTTTTCGCGGTTTGCTCGATATCCGTTTTGTAATTACGATGAATACAGATATCTTGTTGAAAACGATGATTGCCTTCTTTGAGAATATTCAAAGCTTGATGAGGGGTTAGGGTCGACTGTACGTCGTAGGTGGTCACGTTGATAAAATCGATATAGTTATGGATTTCGTAGTTATCCTTAAAACCAATCAAATTAAGAGAAATATTTTTTTGAGGCGCTAATTCGATTTGATATTCTTTGATAAATTCAATAATTTCTTTATCAATATAATCACAATCACGCGCATCAATAATCAATTGCGCCCTTGGCGGAATTGAGGCGAGTTCTGCAACCAGTGACGCCTTATTTAGGAAAGTGGTTTGTTGTGGGAGGACTAATCGACTGATAGCACCTTTAGGATAATGTTCTTGAATAATATCTATGCGCACCTGACTATTGGATTTCAGAATGTAAAATAAACTGATGCTTAAGCCGAGTAATACGCCAGATAACAAGTTAAAATACAAAATGCCTGTGACGGTGACAAGGAAGGGAATAAATCGGTCCCATCCTTGTTGATAAACCGTAGCGTATACAGCAGGACTTGTTAATTTATAACCGGTATAAATCAGAATGGCAGCTAAGGTTGAGAGCGGGATTTTATTCAAAATATCTGGAATTAGGAATACCGTCAGTAAAATCAGTACGCCGTGAAAAATGGTGGCCATTTTGGTTTTAGCACCTGCTTGAATATTTACAGAGGTCCTGACAATGACAGACGTGATCGGAATACCGCCGATCAGTCCGGCAACAATATTGCTCGCACCTTGGGCCATCAATTCTCTATCCTTGGAACAGTAGCGGTGCCTCGTATCCAAGCGCTCCCCAGCTTTGATGTTTAATAAATTTTCGAGTGAAGCGACAGCACTTAATAAGAAAGCGGCTATATAAACCTGCGGATTGAATAAGGCTGACCAATTTGGACGCTGCATTTGTGCTATAAAATCTGAAAAGCCATTATGCTTGGGGATATTCACCAGATGGGGCCCATTTTGTGCCAGTGTCGATCCGGAAATCAAAAAACATTCGTTGATGAGGATACCCATGATGACGACGACAAAAGGTCCAGGCAAGGATTTGACCCATTTTTTTTCAGTACGCGCTATGTAAATGAGAACAGCCAAGGAACTGAACGATAAGACGACCGCCCCGGCATTGAAGTGCTGGGCTAAATCGTGAAGTGGCTGAAACGAAGCAACAGCGCTTAGATCAAGAAGGTGCGATTTTAAGTCGAACCAAGAGTGAGACAAGGTGAAGGCAAGGGGTAATTCTTTTAGAATGATTAAAATCCCTACAGCTGAAAGTAAGCCTTGAATGACATTTGAGGGAATATAATCGGCAATAAACCCAGCGCGTAAAAACCCAATAATGATTTGAATAATGCCGGCAATGACTAATGCGAGGAGAAAGATATTAAAACTGCCGAGCTGCACAATCGCCGCAAATACCACAGCACTCATTCCTGCAGCCGGGCCGGACACACTTACTTGAGAGCCGCTTAAGCAACCAACGACAATGCCGCCTAAGATACCACTTAATATGCCTGAAAATATGGGTGCGCCAGAAGCGATGGCGATACCTAAACATAAGGGGATAGCGACTAGAAATATGACAGTTGCTGCAATAAAATCAAATTTTAAATAACGTTTCCCGTAAATACGAAATTTTCGAGTGGCGTTAATTAGTTGTTTCGGTATCATAAGTTGCATCCTCTTCTGTGAGCACGATAGGTTCTTGACTGACGGGTCCTGTGCTAAGTTGCTGTTCTAAGGCTTTAAAATCCCACATGTTTTGATCCATGAGTTGGCTGGGCTTTATGGATTGCAAGGCATGGAGTATGTTACTGGGTATTTTTGGATTGTCTAAAGCGAGTGTATCGATCCATTGGCCCACGCGTTTTCGGGCCAAATTATCTTGTGAGCCGCATAAAGTGCAAGGAATAATTGGAAATTGTTGTTCTTCGGCATACGTGATGATATCGCGTTCTTGAACATAACACATGGGTCGAATGACAATATGCTTTTTGTTGTCAGAAAGAAGCTTTGGGGGCATGGAGCGAATATCGCCATTGTATAAAATGGACATCATGAGCGTGCGAATCATATCGTCACGATGATGACCCAATGCAATTTTAGTATACCCTTCTTCTTCAGCATAACGATAAATAATGCCGCGTCTTAACCGCGAGCACAAAGAGCAATAGGTATTTCCTTCAGGTATTTTTTCTTTAACAATACTGTACGTATCTCGGGTTAAAATCTCATACGGGATTTTGCGATCCTCAAGCCACTGCTTCAAAGCGTCATCATTCCAACCCGGTTGGGCTTGGTCAAGGGTGAAGGCAAATAAATTGAATTTATTATGGGAGCGTTGACGCAGTTTTTGTAAAATACTCAGAAGGGTAAAGGAGTCTTTGCCCCCTGACAAACACACCATGACACGGTCACCGCGTTGGATCATATTGAAATCAGCAATGCCTTTACCAATGTAATGCAGTAATTTCTTTTCAATTGCGGAAGTCAACATGGCCGTAATTTGGTCACCTATGCTACTCAGGGAGTTGTATTCTACCATAAACTCAGTCAGATGGAAGGAGACTCATACACCCAACACGAATCAGTTTTAGGAGTTACTTAGCTGCCTCTTTCTCTTACGCTACGTCCCGCTGCTTGTCAGCTTTTGCGGGGACGAACTTTTTTGAGGGGGAATTCCTAAATTTAATT
>CANNJG010000071.1 GCA_947504795.1 Legionellaceae bacterium | reverse complement strand
TTATACGGCTCAGGAACAGAAGCCGTCGCCATCGATTATCCCGGGATGCGACGCTCAAGACTGCAGCCATTTGCAGGGGTCATTCCTACGATGCAACGACGCTATCATGAATCCGAATCGGATCATGTGCGCGATGAGCTCGCTACTTATTTGTCTTCTCGCCCTTGCCCAACCTGCCAGGGTGGGCGTTTATGTGAGTCTGCGCGTCATGTTTTCATCGCCGACAAAACCTTACCAGAATTATCCGAATGTGCCATTGACGACTGTTATGCTTTTTTCAAACACCTTCACTTGCCGGGTAATCGCGGAGAAATTGCTG
Source organism: Legionellaceae bacterium (assembly GCA_947504795.1). GTDB lineage: Bacteria > Pseudomonadota > Gammaproteobacteria > Legionellales > Legionellaceae. The sequence goes on along the minus strand of CANNJG010000071.1, from coordinate 8,605 downwards.
ATAAAATCAATAAAGAAATTATCACGCGGTTAGGATTTTTAGTGGATGTTGGCCTGGATTACCTATCCCTATCGCGTTCTGCAGAAACCTTATCCGGTGGCGAAGCCCAACGGATTCGATTAGCCAGCCAAATTGGTTCGGGTTTAGTCGGAGTTATGTATATTTTAGACGAACCCTCCATAGGACTACATCAGCGCGACAATGAGCGACTACTGGGTACCTTGTTGCATTTACGCGATCTGGGCAATACGGTGATTGTCGTTGAACATGATGAAGAGGCCATTCGTGCAGCAGACTTCGTTTTAGATATTGGTCCTGGCGCTGGCGTGCACGGTGGAGAAATCGTTGCATCGGGAACACCGGAATCAATCATGCAGAATCCAGCGTCCCTAACGGGACGTTATCTTGCCGGTATTGACGCTATTGCTGTCCCCAAACAGCGTGTCGCTGCCAATCCAGAACGCATGATTGTTATGCAAGGTGTGACTTGTCACAATTTAGACGCTGTTTCTGTATCGATTCCGCTTGGGTTGATGACTTGCGTTACCGGTGTATCCGGTTCAGGGAAATCCACGCTTATTAACGATACGTTATACCCACAAGCCGCTAATCGTCTCAATCGCGCACAATTACGCACGCACAGCACACTGCAACATATTAGTGGATTAGAATGGTGTACCGGGATCATCGATATCGATCAAAGCCCAATTGGACGCACCCCCCGCTCCAATCCGGCTACCTATACGGGTGTCTTTACGCCGATTCGCGAATTATTTGCCAATACCCCTGAAGCACGTGCTCGCGGTTATACCCCAGGGCGCTTTAGTTTTAATGTTCGTGGTGGACGCTGTGAAGCGTGCCAAGGAGATGGCTTAATCAAAGTAGAAATGCATTTTTTACCGGATATGTATGTCGCCTGTGATGTTTGTCAATCACGACGCTATAATCGCGAAACGCTGGATATTCTCTATAAAGGCAAATCTATCCATGATGTCTTAAACATGACGGTGGAAGACGCTCGCCAATTTTTTGATGCGATTCCGGTTATTGCCCGTAAATGCCAGACCATGATAGAGGTAGGATTAGCCTATATCCGCTTAGGTCAAAGTGCTACAACGTTATCAGGCGGGGAGGCGCAACGAATTAAACTTGCGAAAGAGTTATCCAAACGCAGCACGGGGACTAGCTTATATATCCTCGACGAACCCACGACAGGATTACATTTTCAAGACATCAAACTCTTGCTTGCTGTCCTTATGAGCTTAAGGGATCAAGGTAATACTATCATTGTCATTGAACACAATTTAGATGTGATTAAAACCGCGGATTGGGTAATTGATCTTGGCCCCGAAGGCGGGCACCGTGGTGGACAAATTATCGCTGTAGGCACCCCAGAAGACATTGCAGCACATCCCTCTTCGCACACCGGTCGATTTTTAAAATCTGCGCTATACTTATAGATATCACAACAAGAAGGAAGCAACATGCGCAAATCATTAGGATTGATCGGTGGTGTGTTAGGACTGCTGGTAACCATCAGTGCTCATGCTTTTATAGACAGAGGGGGCAATGGCTCTCGTGGGCACGGTGGGTACACTTACAACAATGGCTGGGCTGCTCCTGGGGCGGTGATTGGCGTACCGGAAAATACCTACTACGACGGGTATGGCGATGGCTGTGCACTGATCCAAACGTGTGGCGGTGCGAATGGATGTGTGAATAATCGCGTTTGTCATTAATCCTTTTCAGATCACAAAAACTCAAACAGGACTAGCTCACAAGGCCGAGATCGGGGGTTGTGAGCTAGTCCTGAACCGATTCTAGTTCATGTCATTGCTCTAGGCTCTCTTAGGACTGCTGACCCTTTTGCAAAGACACGGATTCGATATAACTGACACCCTCCTGAGACTTAGCTGAATACAACTGCAACACCCGACCTGCGTCGCGATGACCATTAACTTGCGCTTTTTGCAACCATATTTTGCCTTGTTGAAGCGTACAGTCGCGTAAAGCCCCATACACACAAAATAACCCTAGCTGATATTGTGCATCGGGATTATCCTGCTGCGCTAATTGCTTATAATAGCCTGCCGCTTGAGCCAAATCTTTATTCACACCGACACCTTCTTGATATAACCTCGCTAACGCTAACATTGCGTTGGCATGGCCGTTGGTTGCTGCTTGGCGATAATATTGGATGGCTTCTGCGACTTCAGGGGATTGTCCTAAACCTTGTTCATTGATCAATCCTAATTGATACTCGGCATCGCTATCCCCTAACGCCGCGGCTTTAGTGAGCCAAGACACCGCTTGATGCATTTTCTTTTCTAGCGCATACACGACACCTAATCTTACCATCGCTTTGGAAAACCCCTGATTGGCTGCGCGCAAATAAGCCTCTTCAGCTTGATGTACATTCACTTCTTGGTGTTTGCCCATTTCGTAGACTAATCCCAGATTATAACTTGCAATAGGATCATTTAAGTCTGCACCTTGTTGATATTCGTTTAAGGCATGTTGATAATTATCATCCACCGTCTCATCAATAAACCCGTAAGCAATAGCAGCAGCTGGATAAGAGGCCTGCGCTAATGCATACCATTGCTTTGCTACCGCATAGTCTGGTGACGAACCCACTAACCCGAATTGATACAATCGACCCAATAAATATTGTGCTTCAGGATACCCTTGCTCCGCAGCGACCGAATACCAGCGCAAGGCTTGCTGATAGTCTTGCTGGACCGCTAAGCCTTGTTCATAGAGATACCCTAATTTTACCTGAGCTGATTTTTCCCCTTGTTGCGCATACTGCTCGTATAGATCTCGTGCCTGTTTCAACTTTTGCGAATCGTCATGATTAGTCATGTTATAGTCAGCCAATACCAATCCAGCGCGACTGGAGCCGGCTGCAATGGCTTTCTCTAAATCGGCAATAAAAGGCATGCCTTGTTGATATTTTAAGACCGCTAAATTATAATTTGCTTCTGAAAAGCCTTTATCCACTGAGAATTGCAAATAATCCAGCGCTTTATCCCTGTTCTTATTTAAACCCGTTCCCTCGGCCGCATACGTGCCTAATATAAAAGAGGACATCGAATTATTACTGGCTTTTTCATACCAATATAACGCTTGCTCACGACTCGATTGTGTCGCAATCCCGCGGTCGTACATCAATCCTAATAACAATGCCGCATCGATAGAGCCATTCTTAGCCGCCTCCATCGCATCGGAGAAGGCTTGCGCTTGTTTCGTTTGATCCGGGTCCACCGCATCATGAAAAGCCAACGGCAATTTGGCAGCGAGCACGCCAAAACTAGCTGCACCCCTATACAAATTTTTAATGGTTCTATGGCGCATTTGCAATCCTGCTACACTCGTATCTTTAGGCGATTCTCGTACCATAATTTCAGCTAATCGATATTGAGCAAGTCCATATCCACTGGCTGCTGCAAGTTGATACATTGACTTCGACTGACTAGGATTAGCCGCTATCACTTCGTGACCGGATGGATCGCTAAAACCCTGCTCATAAATTCTTGCTAGCGCATATTGTGCGTAATAGTTGCCTTTAAAAGCCGCATCGGTTAACCACTCCATACCGAGGCGCAAATTAGGATCTAAACCCTCCTCACCTTGCAAATATAAAACCCCCAATTGATACTCTGCAGGCAAATCATTCTGCGCTGCCGCGAGTTGGTAATATTTAATCGCTTCTGATATGGATTTTTCAGTACCAATACCCTGCTGATACATTTGTGCCACATCAAATTGTGCAACACTGTCTCCCAGTGATGCTCTTTCAAGTAATTGTTCGTAAACCTGATGATACGAAATCCCTTGAAGCGCTTCAGTCGATTGTTTTAATAAATAATCAAATCCACTACGTTTTGCTTGCAAGAAATCTTGCGCACCGGCTTCTTCAGCATGACTAATTGCCATCTTAATCGGATATTGTGGGAAAATTAACACTTCCTTGGGCAACGGGCCTTGCGCAACCACCATGGCATCATAGTACTGCGTAATTGGAATCTCATTCGGAGACATCATTGCAAACTGAAATTTAAAAAGGTTTTCTGGATTAATACTAGACATTTTCGGCATGGGGTTATAGTGGTTGTCTTGCAACGCGTTTAAGTTCTTCCAATCACCGAAAATACCCGGCACATAATAGTCTGTATCTGCAAAACGTGCGCTCTTTCCATAGGTTAGCCATCGAACCATTCGCTGTTCTGCTTCTTGTGACGATGCGTCATGTGCGCCTTGCCATTCGCTTTCCCAGTGCGCTGCTAATTCTGAATTTTGCTCAACTCCTTGACCTTTTTGGTACATGAGGATCAGCGCTTGTTGCGCTTCGACTGAGCCACTTTCTGCTGCTTTTAGCATCGCAGTAAATCCCTTTTGCACAGAATACACATCGAATTTTGGATCTAAATATAATTTAGCCAAAGTAAGCTCGGCAGGCGTATATCCTGCCTCTATCGCTTGACGATAATAGGACTCGGCTTCTTTAGCATTTAACAGATGTTCTTCTATACGCCCCATGAGATACAAACTGGGTGCATATTTTTGCATATTGGCTTCTTCAGCTAATTTTCTAGCTTGGGTAATATCTTGCCCTACTAAGTCGCCCTTGAGATACAATTCACCCATCATGACTTTTGCTTCTGGATCCTGTGATCCCATCGCTTTTTCTAACCAAACAAGGCCTAACTTTCGATTCGCTGATTGGTGCGTTTCTAGAAAACTTGCTGCTAACGTCACTTGCGCAAGGCTGTTGTTAGCCCTTGCGGCAGGAATTAAATAGTTTCTCGCGGCATCCAGATTTTTTTTAGTCCCTACACCATAGAGATAGGCCCCAGCACAATAGACTTGTGCGGCAACCTCGCCTCCTGATGCGGCTTTTTTAAACCAGCCTAAGGCTTGTTCAGGATTATTATTGTGCATCAGCTCAAAGCGTCCCATGAATAATTGCGCTGGGATAATTCCTTTATTCGCAGCCTGCTGAAACGTTTGTAACGCTAACCTATCGGATTTTAAGAGCCCATAACCATATAGATACAGACGTCCCAAGTAATATTCTTCGATCGGATTTAGCGTGGCTTGTGATTTTAATAGCGTTGCTGCGCTTGTAAAATCACCTTGGTGATATGCTTGAATACCCGTTTGTGCATATACACTTTGAGTCATCGCTGCCAAACAAAACCATGGAATCATGGCTTTCATAACTATCCCCTTGCAAGACGTGCTCAACGAGGAATAATGCCGTATCGAACCACACTCCCAACGGCAGTACCGCGTGTTGAACTATTAACCAGCCAAAAATTCCCTTTGTTATTCAAACCAAACTTAACCCGCACATATTCGCATATTTTAAGGCTATCACTACAATCGACTACTTTACCATAGCCATATTTCATAGGATTGGTATTCACGCTGCATGCAAAAGTCACGGCACTTTGATTAGTAGCCAATACTGCCCACTGATTGGGTAGAATAGTGTGATTCAAAAATGTATCACGCGAACTGCTATCGCCCAACATTTGGTTCAGGTTAACCGGCACGCTCAAACGATTGTAAAAAAAATACATAGTTTGACCATCCGTTATTTCATCAGTATCCATCTTTGGATGCAGTTCTAAAATATTCAAACGGTATTGGTACCCCACATTTTTACAACCCAAGGGATATCTTTCTGGATCTTTATATTGCGATTCATATTGTTCCGCGCTTTCTCTGGCAAATCCACTATTGAATAGGCCCAGCATCAACAATATTGCGCCTAGATACTTGATACATCGCATCACTATCTCCTATAAGTGGAGGGGGCACTCACCGGACGCACCACCACTTTCGTACCAGGTCTATCATTCCGCTCACTAAATGACTCTACAAATTCATCATTCAACCATTTGGCATCACGAATAAACATGCGGATACATCCATGACTTGCCCTAAAACCAGGAATATCCTCGGAACCATGTAAAGCAAAACCTTTATGGAAATACATACAATACGGCATTTTTGCACCGCCACGACCAATGGGGAAAATATCCGATTTACAATCCGGGCCTTCTTTTGAAAAGACCCGATACGTACCGGTCAACGTGCGGCAAGAATTTGCACTGTCAGGACATTTATCACGCCCAGATGCGATAGGACCCCAGTTCACCAGTTGCCCTTCTGCATTGAAAGCACCCCAGGCCAATTTATCCTGATCCACGATGAGTTGCTTCTCTTTATCTATAATTTGATGAGGAAAAGGGGCTAACTCCATAAGGGTTGCCTTCGCCAAATTTTTAGGAACCACAAGGCGTTGCCCCGGAATCAGATGATTATAGGTTCTATTCAAGCGTTGCACTAAATCACGTTGAGCGGCATCCGAAAATTTGTTTTCCCAAGTTTCATGCGCTTTTATGATAATACATTCAAACGCGGGGGTACCACATAACGGCGCACCGAAATAAATAGGCTCCTGAGAAGCCGGAGTAAGAGGCGACAGCGCTGCCGGTGCTGAGGGGGCACACCAACCTTCTAAACTGATCAACAGCATGAATGTCATGACACACTTGATATTCGCTTTGAATAAGATAGCCATTCTCCTCACTCTTTTTCTATCTTCCTTAATATACCATTCGGCAGGTTACTTAAAAAGTTTAGCACGTATTCCAACTTACAGGGGATAAATTAAACGGAATTGACTCAATCCTCGTTGAGCGTTTTGATTTTTTTGGCTAGCGCTTTGCTCACACCCGATACTTTGGTTAACTCTTCTATCGATGCCTTAGACAACTCACGCACACTGCCAAAACGCTGCAATAGCGCTTTACGACGTTTTGGACCAATACCAGGGATATCTTCTAGTCTATCTTTCATGCCTGTTTTATTGCGTTGATTACGATGTGCCGTTATCGCAAAGCGGTGGGCTTCATCACGGATATGCTGGATGACATGACGGGCTGGAGAATTTTCTGGGAGGCTTGGATCTGAACGCCCCGATGCTAAAATCAACTGTTCTGCCCCCGATTTTCTGCTCGGCCCTTTTGCCACCCCTAGCAGGGTAATACTGTCTAGGTTCAACATCGTCAAGACACGACGTGCGACGCTGATTTGCCCTATCCCACCATCGATAATCAACACATCCGGTAAACGTTTATCCGACTTCTGAAAACGCCGAAGCAATGCCTGTTCCATGGCGGCATAATCATCACCTGCGGTCACACCCTGGATGTTAAAACGGCGATATTCGCGTTTGCAGGGACCTTTTCTATCAAACACCACACACGACGCCACGGTAGCCTCGCCTTGAAAATGACTGACATCAAAACAATCTATGCGTTGAATATCACGATCTAAATGCAAAAAGGTAGCTAACGCCTCTAAACGCAGCTGCATGGTGTCCGTTGCTAATTGATGCTTAGCCAGGGCTTGTTGTAAATTATTATGTGCGAATTCCAGCCATCGCGCAGCTAACCCTTGCTTGGCATGCTTAATTTGACAGCGTTTACCCCGTAGGGTCGACAAGGCTTGCTGCAAAATATCGCATTCACTCACAGGCCGATCGGTCACAATCATCCCTGGAATATGCTCGGGCGTGTCAAAATAACGTTGCGTCAAAAAAGCAGAAAACACTTGCTGCCAAAGCGTATCCTCATCGGAGCAGATGGCTAAACCTAGTTCAGGAACGGTGGGGAAAAATTGTTCTGAGGCCACAACAGCTCCTCCTCTAACTTGAACGGATTGCACACAAGCAAATCCAGGTTGCGCGACGAGCACAACGATATCCGCATCATGATGAGCACTCTGAATAGGTTGCTGTGTTTGTACCCTGCGCAAATACTGAATTTGGTCGCGTAAGATTGCCGCCTCCTCAAAAGCAAGATCAAGCACCAAGGCTTGCATGCGCGTTTCCATTGTTTCTATAATTTTCTGGCTTTTTCCTTGTAAAAAGTGTTTTGCATCGCGCACAGAGCGTTGATAGGATTCCGGTGAAATAAAATGCACACAAGGCCCGCTGCATCGATTGATCTGAAACTGCAAACAAGGTCTAGACCGCGAATTAAAATATACATCCGTACAATTACGGATATGAAAAACCTTATGAATGATATTCATAGTTTCACGAACAGCGTTAGCGTTGGGATACGGGCCAAAACACTGCCCAGTCGTGGGCTTTTTTTTCCGTCGGATCACTGAAATATTGGGGAAAACGGGATGGTCAGAAATATAAATGTAGGGATAGGATTTATCATCTCGCATTAAAATATTGTATTTAGGACGAAACAATTTTATCCAAGCGCTTTCAAGAATTAACGCTTCCGTTTCAGTGTGTGTTACTGTGACTTCAACACTGGCAATATGGCTAACCAACGCACGAGTTTTGGTGGAGTCGACGGTTTTCTTAAAATAGCTGGCAACTCGTTTATTGAGGTTTATTGCTTTACCCACATAGAGAACATCTCCCTGAGCATCCAACATTTTGTAAACCCCAGGCAAGTTACTGATATGTTTTAAATCAGCAATCTCATGTCTCATCTGGGCGTTCGATCAGTCGATGTTTCATCGCTAGATAGGTTAATTCCACATCATTTTTAATATTTAATTTTTC
>CANNJG010000070.1 GCA_947504795.1 Legionellaceae bacterium | reverse complement strand
GATAATATTTGGCTATCTCTAAATTTTGATTTTTTCATGCAGAATCTCCTTGCGCATACATTACGAGAAAATTCTACTTTTGACATCAGTTATTTTTAGGGGGGATTACCATCATCAAAATCTGCCGCACACACCTTTTCCTCAAACAAAAATTCAATCGCCTTGTTTTGAAAAAACTGTGGGGTTAAATACAAGCGACGATTGGTGAAGCCTATGAATGCTGGGATTCCGAGGGTTATTTTGGAATTTGAAAAATCACGCCCAAAAAGTTCGAGCGCTGTAAACTGGCGGAGAGAGAGGGATTCGAACCCTCGATACGTTGCCGTATACACACTTTCCAGGCGTGCGCCTTCAGCCACTCGGCCACCTCTCCTATAGGGCTAGAAAAGTCATTCGTTTTTGGTGATGCGCGAGCAACTGTTTTTTCTAGGATAATCGACTCGCATTATACTGTAATTTTTGTAAGATGACAAAACTCATGATTAAGGTAGAGTAAAATTAAAAAGTTCAGGTTTCTCTCTGTCGCCTCTGAAGGATCTGGAAATGAGATCCCTCAGAGGCGACGATTAACCCAGGCAACACTATCCTATGCAATCCTTGTCATCGATACCTGAGAACTGAATATCTAATGTTCGCAGGTAAGTATGTAGTCCTGCGTCTTGTAAATGAATAACATGTGCTTGAACACCCGATTCATTATGGTGAGAATGCCAATAACCTGGCGTGGTGATAAAGACACTGTGAGATTGCCAATCGGCACGAATCGGATTGATTATTTCTCCATTTTTATCTAACTCTTTCCCGATTAAGGTATAACATCCGGGTTGGCATTCAACTGCAAAATCAATCGCAACCGATTGATGCCGATGAGGTTGTTGTACTTCATTAGCCGGCAAAACACCGAACATCGCCCACATCACATGTGTGATAGTACGAGTTTGTGGAAGTTCTTTATGAGCCAATAAAACACTGAGCCGGTTTTTTTGGGCTGCATTCGTAGCATCGATTGCTTTTTGCAATTCCGCATACGCTGTTTCTTGGACAAACAAGGTAGGTTCAAAGCGTCGCGTGTTTGCTTTCACACCCAAGTAATTTAATAATGGCTCGTCGTGCACAAAGTAGATAGCGCTATCAAGCTCTGCAAAATGAGTGGCTGTGGAATCAGCAGGTAATATAAAAAAATCACCAGCGTTCCATGGGATGCGTGTTTCTTTCGATTCAGTGTGTCCGTTTCCTCGGAAGACGTAGAAAACTTGGGACGTCGCATTTGGGGAGGTACTTATTTTTTCCCCTGGTTTAATCCGGATGAAACTCGCCAATAATGCGGGTGTTGTTGCCGGGTATGGGGTTTTTAATGTGTCACTGATATCGAGTGGAATGATTCTCGTTGCGCCTTTTTCATGCAGCGTATGCGGAAAAACGATAAACGGTACCTCCGGGATCAAGCCTTGCCCGATGGGATCGGCAGAGCTTGTGTATTCATAATACAGGGCATTTTTAATGAGCTCGGCATGATTAAATGGATCAATCTTCGTTTTTTTATACATGATTACAACGCCTTTTGTGGAAACGAATGCCTCATGAGCCATGATAGATGGTTTTGCTTATCACTCCAGCAGGACTAGCGAAAACCTCCGATCGCTTCGGTGACGTTACTAAATAGCATAGGTTAGAATCATATGGGTATCAACCTCTCTGCTGGATGAAAGTCAACGCCTCACTGTTTCTTGTTGAATGGTTTATCATGGCGCGTTTACCCGCGTAGCGTGGATAAAAGTGTTGATATTTCATGAATGCGCGCTTCATCCTGGCTTGCATCCAGTGTAAAACAGAGTCGAGTAGGGCCATTCAACTGATAGCGCTGGCTTTGGCGTTGAATCAACTGGATTAGGACGACGGGGTCGATTTTGGGGTTTTCTTGAAATTCTAATTTACCTTTCGAGCCGCTGGCTTGAATCTTATTAATGCCAAGTTGCGAGGCTAAAAACTTTAAGCGGGTAATCGCGAACAGATTTTTAACCGATTGCGTCAAAAGCCCAAAGCGGTCAATCAATTCTATTTGCAAAGCACGTAATTGGTCATCAGATGCGGCATGGGCAATGCGTTTGTAGACGACCAGGCGCGTATGAACATCGCCGATATAATCTTCGGGAATAACGGTAGAGAGGTGCAAATCAATATCTGGACCCTGATGTATGGGGGCACTTAGTTCAGGTATTTTTCCTGATTTTAAATCCGATACTGCCTTTTCTAACATCTCCATGAATAAATTAAAGCCAATAGCATGCATATTTCCTGATTGTTCTTCGCCTAATAATTCGCCAGCCCCTCGAATTTCGAGATCATGCGTGGCTAAGGTAAAACCTGACCCCAAGTCTTCCAATGACACAATCGCTTCTAAGCGTTTGACAGCTTCTGTGGTCAATTGTTTGGCAGGTGGTGTGAGTAAATAGGCGTAGGCTTGATGATGAGAGCGCCCGACGCGTCCACGCAATTGGTGCAATTGGGCGAGTCCGAACATATCGGCCCGATCGATAATGATGGTATTCGCAGTAGGGATATCGATACCCGTTTCGATAATGGTGGTACACACTAATACGTTAAACTGATGATGATAGAAGTCTGACATAATTCGTTCAAGCTCTCGCTCGCGCATTTGGCCGTGGGCATATTGGATCTGCGCTTGTGGGATTAAGCGCTGCAATTCTTGGGTGATTCTTTCGATGGTTTGTACATTATTATGTAAGAAAAATACTTGCCCACCGCGCAAAATTTCTCGCAAAATAGCTTCAATAATCGTAGCGTCGCGACGTTCCTGCCAAAATGTTTTAATCGCTAAGCGCTTGGCAGGTGGGGTTGCAATTAATGAAATATCGCGGATCCCTGCCATAGCCATGTTTAGGGTTCGGGGAATAGGGGTAGCCGTCATGCATAATAAATCTACGTGAGTACGGAGTGTTTTGATATGCTCTTTTTGTTTCACACCAAACCGGTGTTCTTCATCGATAATCAACAATCCCAGGCGTTTGAAGGCAATCGATTTTTGAAATAATTTATGCGTGCCGATGACAATATCAATTTTGCCGGTTGCTAACTCTTGAATGACGCCATTGACTTCTTTAGGGCTACGAAATCGTGAGAGGAGCTCAATGGTAATAGGAAAGTCAGCAAACCTGTCTCGAAAGGTTCCAAAATGTTGGTCCGCTAGAAGAGTAGTCGGGACTAAAATACATACCTGTTTGCCATCGCGTGCGGCAATAAAAGCGGCGCGCATGGCCACTTCTGTTTTTCCAAAACCAACATCACCGCAAATTAAGCGGTCCATAGGACGTGGTGAGTGCATATCTTCAATGATTTGCTCTATTGCGCGGGTTTGGTCAACGGTAAGTATGAAAGGAAATCCGGCTGCAAAGCGCTGATAATCGGTCGTATGAAGCGTATAGGCATAGCCTGCTGCATGCGCACGCTTTGCAAAAACCTCCAGTAATTGTATGGCCACGTCACTAACCTTTTCAGCCGCTTTTTTCTTTTCCTTCTGCCATGTATCCGAGCCAAGACGGTGCAAAGGCGCGTGGGCCTCGTCACAGCCCGTATAGCGGCTAATCATATTTAACGACGTGATAGGCACGTAAATTTTATCGTTCCCGGCATAGGTTAGGATTAAGAATTCATTGGTGAGTCCGTCATGTTCAAAGGTTTGTAAACCTTGATATCGCCCTACGCCAAATTGCAAATGCACGACAGGTGCGCCTATTTTTAGTTCGGCAAGGTCGCGAATCATCACATCAGGATCGACGTGCTTTGCAGTGCCGCGTTGTTGTGGGGTACTCTGTTGACCTAATAATTGTGATTCTGTAATGATTGTTAGGTGATCCAGCTCAGCGCCAGCGCTCAAGGGACCGAGTAATAGGTTAATAGGCTCTTTGTCTGCTAAAAAGACGGTCCATGAGGGTTGTAGTTTTGGAACTATCTGGCTGTGTTTCAATAAATCTAACACTACTTCACGTCGACCCGCAGATTCTACTACGAATACATAACGACGCTTGTCATGCTCTATGCGTTTGCGTACGGCTATTAAGGGCTCAGTCCCTTGGCGTAGAATAGGAAGATCATCCGGGGGGGGTAATTTAAAATTGTAAGCATTTTTGCGAGTGCTGGGTTGTTGAGATAAGACATGTCGTTGGTAGCGCTTTGTCAGGGTTAGCCATTCAATAGGCGATAAAAAAACCCGATTGGGTGCTAAGAGAGGACGTGTAATGTCATGACAGCGCTGCGCATAGCGCGTTGATACGTCTTGCCAAAATTGTTCGGCATAGTCGGGGATAGATTCGATAAAACAAATAGAAGTGGACTCTGGCAGGTAATCAAAAAAACTCGCAGTGGCATCAAAAAATAACGGCAAGAAGTATTCGATGCCACTGGGACATTGACCGGCCGATACGCCTTCGTAAACAGGACATATACTAGGATTGCCAGAAAATTCATTTCGAAACGCTTGTCTGAACTGTGCAATGCTTGTATCACTCAGAGATACTTCCCGGGCAGGTAAAATAGCAATCGTTTCAATTTTATCAACGGTGCGCTGCGTATCGGGGTCAAAACGACGGAGACTTTCTATCGTGTTATCAAACAACTCAATGCGGTAGGGTAGGGGACTGCCCATAGGAAATAAGTCTAATATCGCGCCTCTTATTGCAAACTCACCGTGTTCTAAAACCGTATTGACCGCATGATAGCCTGCTTGGAGGAGCTGCTGTCGAAAGGATTCTAAATTTAACGACTGTTGTGTTTTTAAAAATAAGCTGTAGTGCTGTACAAAGCTTTGTGGGCAGAGTTTGTGCATCAATGTTGAGGCGGAACTGATCACAATCGCCTGTTCCATCTGCGTAATGCGACTTAATACGCTTAAGCGTTCTGAAATAATATCTTGATGGGGTGAAAATTGATCATAAGGCAAAGTTTCCCAATCCGGAAAAACACATAATTCCTGGGGTGTTTTTGCATCTTTTAAGAAAAATTTTAATTCATCATGCAATTGCCTTGCGTACCAGTTATCTGGGGTGACCACAAGTTTTACCCCAGGGGTTTGCTGGCAATATTCTGCCAATGCAAGGGATAAACAACTTCCCGATAGCGCTCCCCAGACGGGTTGAGTAATGATATCATGCGTGATGAGTAAGGGATGAGTCATGACGTGATGAGAGGCTGGATAAAGGTCGGTGAGTATAGCGGGACTTGAGAGGGGTTACAACATGGGAGCGCGCGATGCGGCAAATTGCATTAGATACTGAAACGACAGGGATAGGTCATGAGACTGGGCATCGAATCATCGAAATAGGTTGCGTCGAGCTTATCAATCGTCAATTGACGGGCCGGACCTTCCATACGTATCTGAATCCAAAACGTGCTGTGGATGAGGGCGCATTTAGAGTCCACGGGATCAGCGACCATTTTCTTCAAGATAAACCTCTATTTGCGAGCATAGTGACTGACTTTTTGTACTTTATTGATGATGCTGAGCTCATTATTCATAATGCCGTGTTTGATTTGGGATTCTTAAATGCTGAATTAAGGCGTATGGCCCATCCTAAGTCAATCGAAACGCATTGTTCTGTACTAGATACCTTGCCATTGGCAAGAAAAAAACATCCCGGACAGCGCAACTCCTTAGATGCCTTGTGTAAGCGCTATGATGTGGATAATGCGCATCGTCAGTTGCATGGGGCTTTACTAGATGCGCATCTTTTGGCTCATTTATATTTGGCGATGACCGGAGGGCAAACAGATTTATTTGTTGATACGACCCTAACCCCTGCGGCATCACAAACAGCCTGTATAGCGGTGCTACCCCTTACTTCAAACTCACCTGTGTATTTTGCAACTTCAGAAGAATTACAACGTCACGAAGCGTTTTTAGAAAAACTCAAAAAAAACAGGCTGTAATCCGATTGCACAGGGCTAAAATGGTTTAAATTAATTCTTAATGATCTAATTGTGTACTATAATAAACTATAGGAACATTAGATTTAAGGATTAAATCATGAAAGAATGTGTGCGTGTAAGTCATGTTGTGGTAGGGACCTTTTTTTGTTTAGCAACCGCGTTATTGTTTTGGTCACCTTCAACGCGTTCAGACTCAGAAATTGAATTTTGTGCATTTGATGAATTGGCGAATAACCACTTTGTATATAACCCACAAACGCTTCGATGGACGGCTGTTGACGCGAATGGCACCGTGGTAAGAACAGGTCGTGGTTCTTCGGGACGCGCCTATTGTCCCGATACTGGTCGTCGATGCAGAACGCCTTCAGGTACGTATCACGTAATGTATAAACAAGGCGCTAGCTGTAAATCTAGTCGTTATCCTGTTGGTCGCGGTGGGTCGCCCATGCCTTACTGTATGTATTTTAGTAAAAATTATGCAGTACATGGTTCGCATGAAGTGCCTAATTATAACGCTAGTCACGGATGTATCCGAGTCACACCGAGTGATGCTAAGTGGTTATATTATAATTTTATGGATATTGGTACGACCGTGGTTGTCAAACCTTACTAGCACATGACGTGTGTGATACCCGGCTTCCTTCGTTGAAGTGAGAATGACTATTCTTCATCATCCATACTAAACGACGAACCACACCCACAGGTTGTTTTTGCATTAGGATTTCGAATAATAAACTGTTCCTGAATTCCCGATGTGTAATCGATTTCAGCACCTTCTAGGAGTTGCACACTGATGCAATCGATCAGGAGTTTGATGCGCATAGACTGATCCGAAGTTGACTGTTCAATGATGGTGTCATCTTCTTGTACTGTTTCATCGAACGTGAAGCCGTATTGATAACCTGAACAGCCCCCACCCGTAATATACACGCGTAAATTTAAATTCGGGTTGTTTTCTTCAGTAATCAAACTAGCCACTTTATCAGCAGCGCTCAAAGTTAAATGCACCGCGGGTGTGTGTGCTGGCGTCACTACGCTCGGTTGATGATGGTTCACGGAAGCATCGGCCATAAAGTGTCCAAGTCATGGAATAAGGATCTATTATACCATTATCTAATTATTTGTTCGATAGCGGCGCCGCCAAGACATTGGTTGCGTTGATAAAAAACAATATATTGGCCGGGTGTGACGGCGCGCATGGGTGTGGAAAATAAGACGGTATGGTTTGAGTCCTGGGAGGGAGAAATTACACAAGGTTGTTCTATCTGCCGATAGCGAGTTTTAGCATAACATGTGAAGGGGTGTGATGGGGGGGGATCTATCAACCAATTAACGTTGCTGCAGACTAACCCTGTTGCATACAGCATAGGGTGGTTGTAGCCTTGCGCAACGATTAAAGTATTGGTTGCCTTATCTTTTTCGACCACGTACCAAGGTTCCTCTTGGCTATTTTTTACGCCACCAATACCCAGGCCTTGACGTTGTCCGAGGGTATAAAACATAAGCCCATCGTGCCGTCCAAGGGTTTGTCCGAGGGTGCTTTGGATATCACCTGGCGTAGCCAATAGGAATTCGTTTAAAAAACTTTTGAAGCGTTTCTCACCGATAAAACAAATGCCAGTAGAGTCTTTTTTGTCATGGGTAATCAATTGCTGTTCTTCTGCAATAGCCCGAACCTGTGCTTTGAGGTGTTCTCCAATTGGAAATAAAGTTTTGGATAAAGCACTGGGTTGAATGGCATGTAGAAAATAGGTTTGATCTTTGTCGCGATCCTTCGATTTATACAAGTGTGCGTGCTCACCATCACGTTCTATTTTTGCATAATGACCGGTAGCAATATAATCAGCGCCTAAGGTCAATGCATGGTCTAAAAAGGCTTTGAATTTGATTTCTTTGTTACACAATACATCTGGATTCGGTGTGCGGCCTTGTTGATAGTCGTTTAAAAAGTGCTGAAATACGCGCTGCCAGTATTCTTCAGAGAAATTCACGGTATGCAAGGGGAGCTGGAGTTTGTCACAGACCGCTTGTGCATCGCCCAGATCAGCTGCGGCCGCGCAGTAGCCGTCTGCATCGTCTTGTTCCCAATTTTTCATGAACAAGCCCTCTACGCAGTAACCGGCTTGCTTTAACAGGTAAGCCGCGACAGAAGAATCAACGCCTCCCGACATCCCAACAATGACTTTCTTATGTGAAACCATGATTCTTTTGTCTAATCTTAACAAGGGACTGTATTTTACGCTATACTCGCGGTTGTGACAAATTTTGAAGTTGCCTTTTCTATGATGAAATCCTTAAAAACGCTGGCTAAACAAGCCGATCCGACGCATGTTGCCTTGACCTTAACCGATCGTTTGCCTAATTTTGTGCAGTCACCTTGCCATTTGTCATGTGATATTCAGGTGACGAATAAGCAAGACTATTACCAGTTATCCTCGCTGGTATACGGCGCGATATCGGTTACGTGCCAGCGTTGTTTGGGATGTTTTGAAGAAGCTTACTCGAATCGAAGTGAGTTGGCGATTTGTCCTGATGATGAGATCGCAGAACGACTGATGTCTAGCATGGAATGTGTTGTTAATCCAGGGGATGATATCGATTTGGTAGCGATTATCACTGACGAACTACATTTGTTTTGTCCCGAAAAGCATAGAGATAGGAATGACTGTGTTGATTTGACGGTTTGATATATAGGACAAGATCCTCTAAATCCTGGCTGAGGCTATCGTTATAAGGATCATAGCCTGGGTAGTCATACCAGAGCAACCGCGTCTTAAATTAATCCTTTTATAAGGGTTGAACGCACATCATCATTAAGGGCGGCCATATGCCTCTTACGTTTAGTGCTGGCATCGATAGATGTATCACGCCGAATAATCTTCATTGATATGAGATGGCAAAATACCTTTGCCTAGAAGGCGTTCTGTAGGTTTTTCAGAGAAATACTCTGGATACATGTGTAATGTCCTGCTGACAAAACCAAGACCATTCAATATCATCGCAACAAG
>CANNJG010000069.1 GCA_947504795.1 Legionellaceae bacterium | reverse complement strand
GTTCTAGGGCTACATCAAACGCTAACTCACCATATAATTTGCTTGAGCCATAATCCGAAATCTCATCTAATGCTTTACCTAATGCGTGATCATCAAAATCTGCCGCACACACCTTTTCCTCAAACAAAAATTCAATCGCCTTGTTTTAAAAAAATTCAAAGATATCATTTATACGACTAATTCACCAGTGCGCTAAATTTTTCGCGGGAATGTCGGTTGTGTCTTCATAGGGGTCATAATATTCTCCTCTCTTGACCAATTCTTTTGCTTAAAGCCCATCCACCATCAAAGGCTGCCCTGAGATGAATTGTCAACAACCCCTAGAAATAGAAAATAAATAGTATCTTAAAGATCGGCTTGTGTTGCGCATATGATGACGCCTGCTTAACGGCTTAAGAATGCACTAAAAACTGCGTATTCTCTTTTTCCGTTAGGGGTATCAACAATTTGATGATAAGTAGGATCATATTTTATTTTAAACAAGCCGCACATTTCTATGCCTTTTACTAAAGTTTGCATGTTATATTTAACAATGTTGTACAAAAGGATTAGGTTTCCAGCAGGTAAATGTCGAAAGCCTTTATTTAAAATCGGGGAAAGATGCAAATCGTATGCCAGTTTATAATAAAAGCGATATATTTGACCTTCGATACAATGTCTGGCGGTGTAGGATTCTGGTACAACGGAAGGACATCTCGTGCTGTTGCCAGTATCTGTCAAATTAAATTCAGGTAAATCGTTAGCAGCATGGGCTCTGGATGATTCAAGCAATTTATGGGTTTCTAATAAATGCTGTGGAGCTTGAAGAAGGAAATCATCCCAATTTCTTTTATACTCATCCGGAGTTGATCTCATCACAGAAACGCCAACCAAAAATTCAAGCGGGCGATTAGGAAAGGCACTATGGATGATAGAAAAAATTTCGGTTTCTTGATCTTGATAACCGTTACCAAGGCAATTTCCTAGGTAAGTCACAAGGAGGCAGCTAGAAGGGGGAATAAAATCAGACTCATCTCGAACTAAATCATGATTGACTAGTTCATGTCTAACTCTTTTTAAAGTATCTGTCATACCAGAAAAAATGTCAGCTATAACGCCCACGCATAGGATTTGATGCTTATTTATTTCTGTTGACAATGCTTCCTTCAGAAGATTTATGTGCTCTCTGAGTAAACGCTGAGAAGTATCGATAGCCAAATAATGTATTTTTATACTCGGGTTTTCAATAAGAATTTTTTTGATTAACTCTATTTCGGCTAACCCTTCACCGGGAGCAAGGCTGACAAAACTAAAAATCTGATTTGATTGGGCGAGCAATCTATCTCTAATACCCAAAGTTTCCCACGCACTGCATTCATATTGCACGCGAATTTGAGATTCGCTATGCGAGAATATTTCCCACCATCGAGCTGAGCGTTCTAAAAAATAAAGAGAATGAAAAGGTAGATGAGATTTTTCGATAAGCTCGCATGCAATATCTTCTGCAGTAAAAGCAGGGGGCTCAGTTAAAAGTAATAAAGGTTCTTTTTGTCTTGTTTGCGCGGTGGTGAGTAATCTTTTTTCTCTTTCAATTAATTGAAACTTGCCACGAGATGCTTTTAACTCTAATGGATGATTATATTTATCCAGCGTTTTTCCAAGGCTTAATATAGATGTGCGTAATGTGATATCAGGTAAGTTACCTTGAATAATATTTTTTCTTAAAAAAACTTCCCGTATCTCACTGTAGGTACATGCATGATTGGATTCCAATAATGCTAAGAAAATGAGTACTTTGATGGTCGGTTCTGGATTTAGTCCAGGATGGAGATCATTTCTGCTATTTGCAACCCATGATTCGAAAATCGAATAGTCTACTTTCCATTTGTTTGCTGCAGGCTGCGTGGAAGATGAGTCGCTCATGTACTGTCCCTATTTTTTCATTCCCTGAATTGATGCATTGTACCAATTTTTTTATTGTTCTTGAATAGGAAAGAACAAACTTTTATTTAAAACAAAAATATTTTAAAGAACGTTGTTTACAATAAAGAACGTTCCTGTTAAATTTTCATTATTAAGAACGTTAAATCATAAGAAGAGGAAGCTACATTCTTGTCCATGAGCACTCTCTCAAGATTGGAGATCACCTCTCATGGATGGTCAATTATTTGACTAGGGTCTGCTGACAATTCAGATGCCTACGTCCGGCTCCCACGATTTATTCGGGGGAGCGGGACGTAGGGCTTCTAGAGATGAATTGTCAACAGACCCTAACTAACAGGAGAATAAATTATGCCAAAACGTCAGGCTTTGACTCGGTCCTTTAGAAACACACGCAATCAGACTCCTAACGTTATTCATGGGAGTCCTGATATTTATATTAAAACGCAACAACTGAGAGAGGAGATTATAGCAATTGAACGAGAGCATCATCAAAGTATGCCGCCTATTGTACAGGAAGTAGCAATAAAACTAGCGACAGCTCTGCAAGAAACATTAACGACTTATGACAATTCAGTTCGATCAGCCAATGATCAATACAATTTAGCTATTGATTCTTATAATGCACTCTCAACCTATCGACAGGTATTAGAAAACAGCCCAGGCATATGGAACCAACTTAAAGCCTCAATCAATTCATGGTTTGAATACTTCGAACTAACCTTTCGTTTCAGTACGGAAAAAACCACTTTTGGTTCCGATTCCTCTTATCAGAATGCACTTAGACTATTAAAAGAAGAAAAAATAAGCCAAGAAAAGCTGTTGCTTGCCAACAATGATGATGAAGCCATTACTATGGAATTTCAACAAATCATGGCGTTAGAAAATCCTGAGTACAATGCAGCCCTGTTTACGGGTAATGAACGTCTATGTAACGCTCTGGTGACTGCTTTGCACGACATGACGCAACGTCCTATCGTATTAAAAGTGTTGGCGAATCTGGAACGTTCCGGGGATTTGAGCTGGATTCTTTCTGGCACGGCACAGGTTGGTATCATCTCTGAAGAAGATTACACTCGAAACATGTTGACTGTCTGTGAGGCTATTCTGGAACAGCCAATATCAAAGACGCTTGAGAAAAACGCGGATGCATCCCTGTTGCTTGCGGCATTATTGGAACGTTTGTCAACCCGAAATTTGCTCATGAATTTGTTCATGAATCGGGATTTCATCAAAAAAATAATAACAGCGTTGCCTCAGATGTCTACTGGGGCTGTAAAAAGCGCTAGTTTGCTTTTTGTAAGCAGCCAGTGGCGTGTCTTGAAATCCTTCGAATCCGAAATGTGTGGGCCTATCATGGGCCTCATTGATGCAATTCACGGGGATAGTGTGGCGCAAGCGGGGTTGTTGATACAGGTTTTGGATCACCCGCGAGAATTTTTCACTGATTTTTTTGAGTATAGTTCTCGTGACGGTCTTCCTCTAAACCAAGCAATCTTGTTATTAAAGAACATTGCTAATTATGAAAGGGTGTCCACAGCAACATGGGAAAGTTTGCTGCGAACACTGAGTCCTGAACTGCAAACTGTATTTTATGGAGCGCGATTTCAGCACTGTTACGCTCATAATTTTGATTTGGTCACACCAGAGGTAGCCTGGTTTGTCACTCAATATGAAAATTGGCCAGCTGACTTAAAGCAGCGATTAAAGAATCGGCCTGATCCGGGGGCACTGATACCGCAATTGCTTAGATTTCTCAGTGATGGAAACAGCAGCGATGTTAAAACCTTTGCTCTAATGAAGTTGATTACACCATTAAGAGAGCGTTTATATCTGTATGACGCTGCAGGCGTTGTCGCGATGATTCAGCAAGCGATGGCATGCGGGGAAGTTCAAATTGCGCGCGATTTATTACCGGTACTTTCATTCGAAGACCTACTCAAGATACCGGCTGCTGTGTTGGATCAAGATAACATGACCCGAAAATGTTTTTATTTTGAACAGGCAGCGAGATTAGAGGTCCGGGGCATGCTCAGTACCCCTAGGGAGTTAGTGAGCTATTTACGTGAGAAAGCTTGGCAACCTGCATTAGTATCCGAGGCACTCAATCAGCTTCAAGCTCGTGATCCTTCTGGATATAGCACATTACGTGCAGCAATAGATGAGTTGCCTGAAGCTCAGAGAGAATCATGCTACAGACAGCATTTGGTATGGCTGTGTCGTGAAAATCGGGGTGATTTTGATGACTTAGCGCGAAACTTAAATATACTGCCTTTTGACCGAGATAAAATGATTGCTCTCGTTGCCGGCAACTCGATTTCTATTGACAGATATTTACCCTGGTACCGTGATCCCCAGTTGGGTTGGATTACAAACAGTACACAACGCAAGTATGATCAAGTAAAAAACAGTCAAATCGCTTCAGCGCGAGTCACCCCTAATTCAACATTGGAGTTGTGCTTGTCTTATATAGAGGACAAAGCGACAAAATTCAATGTTGTATCCATATTATCTGTTTTAAAACAAAATAATCTGGATGTCAGAGATGGAAATTTGCATGTATCTCTTGCAGTGGCTAAATTTTTATGTTTATCGCCACCGCGTCATCCTGATGTTTGGGAATCTGCAAGCATCAAGCACTTGTCTAGAATATTGGATATTTTAAATGAAAAAGCGTTATTGTATTCGGATGACTTACAAAACATATTAGGTATCATCCAGGATAGAAGCATAATAGAGAAGTTGGATTCTTTTTTATGGCAAAACAGAAACAATCCAGACATAGATATCTCGTCTGAGTTGGACATGTTTTTCAAGTGCAGAGATCAGAAATTGCCTAGTGCGATTCACAAAAACGTACTCGACTTGCGTTCTGCTCCTCTTGCGGCTCCTGGTTCTCTCGGACTTTTTGCCCCGCCGCAGCAAGGTGAGCAGCCTCTTGTTCAGGCAATAGAACAGCCAGTGGAGGCTTATACTGCCCGCCTAGGGGGGTAGACAAACCCTAATATAAAAGCATGACTGAAAGAGATGCTAGAAATCAAAAGGAAAGTAGTAGCTCAGACTTGATCTGACAGTGGCCGGTTTTTCAGAAGTGTCTGTCAGATCAAGTTTAGTTAAAAAACTTTTCCTTCCAGATTCGTTTGCCATCCACTAAGGTTTGTATTGGGGTTTGTCCACAACACATTTTTCCTTGATGGGTGCGCTTATTATTATAATTCCAATCCAAAGCTTAAAAATTAAGCAATAAAATTTGTCCGTTGTTGCATGACAAACAAAGCTGGGGCCAATTTCCCAAACACATCCACCATTAAACCTTGATAAGATCTAACTTTGCTTGCAATGTCCATTTTTTGTTGCGATTTCTGGGGCTATTATCGCATGAAAGCGTCTTCCTCGTTGCGCCATAATGATAGGCATAGATCTGTGAGACCTGTGAGCTGTTGAGTATTGTCGTTGCAAAGAAATTCGTCACAAAGCAAATGGGCAAATGGTATAAAGATATCGTGCAATTGATTCATTCAGTGATCAAACGCTTTGTATCCAGGTAAATGAGGGAACCACTGTTTCAGATGCTTATTCGCATATTGATCAATAGTTTGTAGAGTGCGATGGCCTTCAATCACACCATATAAGTAGATAGTAGTGACCTCTTCATCGCTAAACCTTAAATTCGGCGGCGTTCCGCCAGTATGATGGAATGAAAACTCAGGCCATTGTGGACGTTAAGCTGGGCTTAAAACAGAAACTTGACAAGCTGAAGGTTCAAGGTAGCCCCGAGACCAATGACGTCAGATTGAGGCATCGCATGTTGAAGTAAGGAACGTGTCTGATCCATTAGACCACGTCACGATGCTTTGTATTGGAGATCCCTCGCTACGCTCGGGATGACGTACGGGTAATCCTAAAATACGTCCAGTCTTAAACCAGAACTCATAGCGAGCTCTTCTTCCTCTTTCGCTACATACTCTTTGTAAATTTTAAATATTTCTTTAATGATGGCTATGGCATTGTTATTTTTACCATCCGCGTCAAAAACAGGGTCGTTAGGGTCAGATTTACCATTGATGACCAATTCAGTTGGGAGCTCAAACCCTTTGCTTTTATTGGGAGGAATCCCCATGGCGCTTAAAATAACTTTTGCTTTTGCAGTGGATGTGAGTGAGCTTTCCGTAAAACGTCGGTAAACGGTTACTTTGTTTAAATCAGCATCTAATAATTTTCTGGTGGAATGAGTCGGTGTAATAGGATCGACAGATGCTAAGCGTACGAAGCGAGTGTCAGGCGTGGCCGCTACGGATGGTTTAGTCCCAATAATGTCCGTCGTATAGTCTGTGGTTGAAGTCTTAATTTCTTGATTAATATCGGCAAGGACATCTTCAATGGCGCGCGGTAAGGCTATTGTGGCAACGGCTCTCGTTGCAGAAGAGGTCAGGGCGGGCAAATCACCTCGCATGACAACGCTCGAACTCTGCGATCCAGTACTACTAGAATCAACGGGTGGGAAAGTTGTTTGGTGTCGTCTAATCTTGCCAGATCTAGAAGGCTTGTGTTTTCGTTTAATGCTGTATGATTCTTCATCTGCTGAAGTCGTAGCAGCGGAATCTAAATCTTCCGGTTCGCTATTTTCGGTTTCATCAACTGAATGTCGATGAGTATCCCTCAATGAGCGAATAGTCTCTTCTCTGCTGGGTTGTTCTTGAACCTGACTCAAGGTATGAAGCGCTCTTTCATGGTTTTCTGCCTTTTTTTCAAGCGCATCTATTTGAGCGCGTTGAGTGGACCTTTGTTCAAGGGCGCCGTCTAATTGGTACTCAATCTTACTCGATTCGAAGACAAGGTCAGATTCTAGCTTTGCTATGCGCTCATTGACAGCTTGGCCAAGATAACGTTGGTCCTGAAGAACTTCAGACAGGAGTAACTGAGGGTCCTGATCATCATCTTGTTTAGGATTATCAGTAATGGTTATCGTTGGTTCAGTTCCAAAAAATAAATCAGAAAAGGTCTCCATTGGTTTAACTCCAACAATCAAACTTGTCGTAGAGTATAGTCCAAATGACTAGGGAGGACAACTCTGAACAGGTGGCGGGGTCCATACTATTTCGTCAACTTCTGAGGGGGCTACGCAGGTAATGTAACCTAAGGACTAAATTCCCGGACACAACGTACTCTTCGATTGAAACTCTTGTTTTCGTTGAGAGGGCTGCCACTCATGAAACTCTGATGCCACGCGACGAGAGGATCGAGCTCGGTAGAACTCCAGTAGAAGGCGCTAGCGAACCCACCGACCACAATATGGTTCGTATACAGGCAGTTGAGCTGTCCTGACGACCCTGTGTTATTGCCAGCAGGCAAAAACCAATCGTTGTAACAAGTGTTTCCTGATTCGCAAGGGGTATTACCTTGGGAGTCAACTTCGTAATGCGAGCAAAGTTGAGCCGCATAAGATGTACCGCCGTTTGCACCCACTGCTGTCAAAATCGTTGCGGTATTCGTTGCGCCATCCGTGATGCTGGTTGCGCTTGTGCGTTTACCAAGCCCACCCCATGGTATGTTCATGCTATTATCCCCGGTCGCTGCAATCAGATTGTTCATGTTACCATTGAGGCAAGCAATCGTCCCACCGTAAGCCGCTTGACCAATAGACGTGGGCAGGTATGTGTAACCATTGGTATCCGTCGCAATACCACTTGGCGTTGTAATTACCACCTCCACAGCGCCTGTTTCTAGCTCGGGCGTGACGGCGGTCACTGTTGTTGAATTAACGACATTCACACTTGAAGCAGCCACACCGCCAAAGGTAACGCTGGTCGCGCCAGTCAATCCTATTCCCGTTAATGTGACGCCGGTACCGCCAGACGCAGTGCCGGAAGACGGACTCACGTTGGATAGCGTGACACCAGTATCAATTTGAATAGCCGCAGGTACTGCATTGGTATTGCTCCCTTGAATGGAAAAACTAGTTTGCGATACAACGTTGCTTCCAGGCGTATACGTCAAGGTGCAGCTACCAAGTGGCGCTACATTAACGCATGTATTACCTGTTTCTGTCACATTTCCATCTAGGGTGGTCTCTATAAAATTAGACGTGATATTCGTGGCCGCTACAATCAAAGAGGTATTATGGATGATTAATGTACCTGTTGGTCCATTGGTGGTTAAGGTCGCTGGAGAACCGGTGACGGTAATGGCTGCATCGGTAATCGCGTCGGCTTGGGTGATATGAAGAGTATTTTCTAAAGTGGGGCGATAGCACGGGAGCGCTGAGCCTTGTTCACAAAGAATAGGCCCATCAGAAATAGACTGGGCTAATTGGCTGCCATTCACTTGGAGCGAGAGTTTGCAAGACGCCTTTGCCGTAAGAGTAAACGGATTGCCGCAAACGCCGAGTCCCGTGGTTAATTGGGTGATACCCGGGATGGATTGCATGGTGAGCGTGTGGATTCTCGTGGACTGATTGGTGACTTGATAGTGCACGGTCGCAGTGTCGTTGGATGGAACCGATACGGTGGTTGCGGTTAGGGGTACCACCGTCCATAGGGGGCTTCCGGCCTCTACCGTATTACAGAAGCATAGCGCTATGATACCACGTAATAAACGCAGGATAAAAAAACAGGTATTCATCAACAGGTCCTCAGGCGGAGTAAGTGAGATTGAGTAGCAATCCGTTTGTATACAGATGGGATAAAGATAAGCCACTATTGAGGGATTGGCCTGGCGCGCGACCCAACTGACTTTTTCCCCAATCAGCAAACTCATAGCCAATGCCCGCTTGCCAATGTTGGGTCAAATGCCGCTCTATACCAGCACCTAAGGTATAGACAAATGCTGTGGTCGTGTTGCTTGCAAAATTAGGCATCGCAACTGCCTCACTGATGGTCGGCGCATTGGTAAAATGATGCGATTGATTAAAACCAACGCCTAAACTCCCGCTGACCCAAGGAGTCACCACAGAACCTCTCTCGTTCAGTAATTTGCCTTTCAAAGAAAGATGAGTATGTCTTATTTGGTAGCTATATGTATAGTTATTAAACTGCGGATCGGCATCATCCCAAATATTGCCAGACAAAGAAGCATTGCCAGTCGTGGCAACT
>CANNJG010000068.1 GCA_947504795.1 Legionellaceae bacterium | reverse complement strand
TACCATGTCTTGAACGTTATCTGGGGCAAGGACCATGAGTCGTTCCATGACAGGAAGATGACCACCGAAAGCTGCCATTTGAAACTCGTAAACATAATTCATATTGAGTTACCTCTGTACGGTGATCAGAATTAAAAATTGATCTAATTTTAAGCCATATGCCCACAAATATCAATGCTAACCGCAGGGCGTAGCCTTAAAATTATGGGTAATGATATGGTAGCTACTTGTTAACGGGCTCCATGAATAAGAGAGATATATCAACAGCGTTATATTAATTAATCTATTTATATTTTATTTACTTTATGTTTATTACTAGTAAACGCATTTTCTGTGGTTAAGTCTAAATAGAATATAATTATCATTAAGTTATCTTATTTTTTAATTGGGGTTATTTACGGTATACTAGGTGATATTATCTGAGGGTAACTTTCAGGGTTGCTTTTTGATGACCGTTATTAACGGGTTAATACTAGGTCTTACCAGGGGTTTTCCACAGGTATTGCCATTACGTGATGACATGCTTTATGACTATCGTTGAACGCTTACATTCGAAACTAAATTTGCAAGCAGCACTGAGTTTTTTTGAATTCATGCAGATGGCTTTGTACGATCCAGAAGAGGGTTATTACACAACTGGTCTTCATAAGTTTGGTCAGGATTTTGTGACAGCACCTCAATTAACGCCGTTATTTGCTTATAGTTTAGCACAACAATGTGTTGATATATTATCTGAGCTGTCCGAACCAATATTGTTTGAGTTTGGTGCGGGATCTGGGCTGTTATGCTGTGATCTATTAACGCGATTGGAGCAACTAAATAGTTTGCCTAGAGCTTATTATATTCTCGAAGTAAGTGGTTATTTGCAAGCGGAGCAACGCCGCACGATTACGACAACCATTCCGCATTTAGCGTCCAAAGTACAGTGGCTACAAGCCTGGCCTGAAGTACCTTTTGAGGGGGTGATTCTTGCCAATGAAGTCTTGGATGCGATGCCCGTTCATCGATTTCTTCAAACGAATGAAGGGTTATACGAGATTTATGTTGGATTATCGAAGACACGACAACTTCAAGACGTGTTGCACGTCTGTGATAATCCGCGTTTGGCTCAGCATGTCCACCATTGTATTGACTCAAGTCTTTTTCCTTATCAGTCAGAGGTTAATTTACAGATGGATGATTGGATAGCGCAGTGTAGCCAGATGTTAACCCGAGGCTTACTCTTGATTATCGATTATGGCTTTCCACGTCATGAATATTATCATCCCGACCGTAACCAAGGAACCTTAATGTGCCATTATCAGCATCGCAGTCATACGGACCCGTTCAGGCATATCGGCAAGCAAGATATTACTGCGCACGTGGATTTTACCCATGTGGCTGAAACAGGCGTGGCAGCGGGATTTGAGATTTCTGGATTTACGTCACAAGCTTCTTTTTTACTAGCTAATGGTTTGTTAAACTTAATTGATGAATCTGATTCTAAATCCTTACTCCAACAGCAACAAGCCATTAAAACCTTAGTTCAACCCAATGAGATGGGCGAGTTATTTAAAGTGATTGCCTTGACCAAAGCCTGGGATCTGCCTTTACGTGGGTTTCAAATGCACGATAGACGAGCAATGTTATGACTAAAAAAACCTATTTAACCACCGTAGAGCTCCAAAAAGAATCGATGAAATTTTCCGCAGGGCATACCACTATTTTTTCAGCAACTGAACGTGAACCGTTACATGGTCATATGTATCAGGTGTATTTAGGGTTAACCACAAGAATAGAAGTCGATCTAGGGATGATGTTTGATTATCGCTATTACAAACAAAAAATTCATACGCTGTGTCAATCGCTCAATCAAACTTTTCTAATGCCACAATTTTCGCCGTATTTAGACTATGCGGAAGATGAATCGTATTTATATTTCACGTTTAATCATAAGCAATTTTCATTTTTGCGCGAAGATGTCACGATGTTGCCGGTAGTGAATATTACCGTTGAAGAGCTATCGCGCTGGTTCGTAAACGAATTGGTAGCAGATAAGGGTGAATTACTTCGACATAATATTGAAGCCATCATTGTTAAAGTATTTTCTGCACCAGGACAATCCGCCAGTCACACTTGGTCTACTTAGATGCCGGTCTATCAGATTGCTGTCCTTCAAACCAATCGTGATTATTTTGATTATACCCACCCAGATCCTGGATTTGCGATAGGCAGCCGGGTTTGGGTGCCGTTTCGTAATAAGACTCGGCTTGGGATTGTGGTTGGAAAGGTTCAAACAGAAACACCAGATCTTAAAATGATACTAGAAAATATAGATAATCAACCGCTTGTTACATCTGATCTACTGGATTTATGTCACTGGATGAGTGCTTATTATCAGGCCCCCCTTGCGCAGGTGCTTGCCCTTGTATTTCCTAAAACCTATCGACAGGGAAAGCGACCTGAGTCGTTGTATGTGTGTCATTATTATCTGGCAATTTCATTAGAAGAAGCGGATAAAAAACTCGCAGTCAATGCGCACAAACAGCGCGAATTAGTCGTACACCTCCATCAACAGTCACAGCCAGTTTCGCGTGCGCAATTAAAGCGTGCGGGGTATTCTGTGGCGAGTATTCACGCACTTGTTGATAAAGCGATCCTCCTTCATCAAAAACTTCCGCAACAACCCTGTTTATTTAATGGGGTAAAGGATACGCCATTAAGTTTAAACCCAGAACAACAATTAGCCTATGAAACCATTTATGCCTCTCTGCATCACTATCAGTGCTTTTTGCTTTTTGGTGTCACCGGAAGTGGTAAAACGGAAGTTTACTGTCACTTAATAACCGAGGTGTTGCGTCAAGGACGTCAAGTTTTAATTCTAGTACCAGAAATTGGATTAACTCCGCAGTTACAACAGCGTTTTCAGGCGCGATTTGCGCAATCAATGGTTGTGGTTCATTCACAAATGAGCGATGGTGAGCGTCAACAAGCGTGGCAATGGGCTGCGGATAATCAAGTGCAGCTGGTGATTGGCACGCGCTCCGCTTTATTTACCCCTATGCCTGCTTTAGGCTTGATAGTGATTGATGAAGAGCACGATACATCTTTAAAACAAATGGAAGGCGTGCGTTATTTAGCCAGAGATACGGCGTTGATGCGCGCGTATATGGCTAATATTCCTATTGTGTTGGGTTCAGCGACCCCTTCTTTAGAAAGTTTGGCCAATGCGTATAAAGGTAAATATACGATGTTACGCTTAACTCAAAAAGCGATGAATTCTTTACCGTTGCATTACGACATTGTGGATTTGCGTAGTCAAACGTTGCAACAAGGTTTGGCGAATCGTACCTTGGCAGCCATCAAAACCCATCTTGAAGCCAATCACCAAGTACTGATATTTATTAATCGGCGTGGCTTTTCTCCGGTATTGTTATGTCATACCTGTGGTTGGAAGGCTTCATGCCAAGGATGCGATGCAAATCTGACCGCGCATAAAAATACGCAACAATTGATGTGCCATCATTGTGGTTATACGCAACGCTACACGCTGCAATGCCCGTGTTGTGCGAGTCGTGAATTGATTCATTTAGGTGCGGGTACGCAGCGAATTGAGGAAGTATTGCAGCAATTATTTCCGTCGACGTTGGTATTACGCATTGATCGCGATGTTGTGCGTAAAAAACATGCATTTGATCAACATTTAGAGAAAATTCATGCGGGCGATGCACAACTGATTATTGGTACGCAAATGTTGGCAAAAGGTCATCATTTTTCAAACTTAAGCTTAGTCGTGGTGTTAGATGCCGATTATGGCTTTTATGATCAGGATTTTCGGGGACTGGAACGCTTAGGCCAACTATTGACGCAAGTATCCGGACGCGCAGGACGTGCGGATATTGCCGGAGAAGTGGTCATCCAAACCCATGTTCCGGATCATCCCTTGTTAAACAAGTTGATTAAAGAAGGGTATGAACCCTTTGCGCAAGCTTTATTAGAGGACAGACGTCAAGGGATGATGCCTCCTTATGCGTTTATGGCTTTGTTCAGCGTTCAGGGGAGGCAGCAAGAACGCGTCTTAGCATTTATTCACGCTGCCAAACACGCAATAATGCCTCATGCCATCACCGCTATGGGTCCTGCACCGGCGCCCATGGCAAAAAAGGCGCATTATCATCGCATGCAATTATTATTAAAATCGGACTCACGGCAGCGTTTGCAAGCCACGTTAACCACATTGAGAGCTTGGATTATGACGGATAAACGCGCGAACGGGTTACGTTGGACGCTTGATGTGGATCCGGTTGATTTACACTAAGGTAGGACTCTGGCAAATGCCTGGATCTCAACGTTTTTCCGGAGTCTTGTTATATTGCAATGGGGGCTTTTATCCCGGGATACGGATCATACTGCAGCCATTCGATATCGTCAAAACGGTAATCGAATAGGCTATTGGGTTTGCGCTTAAAGTGTAAGTGTGGCAAAGGCCGTGGTGTGCGTTGAAGTTGCAGGCGCGCCTGTTCCAGATGATTCAGATACAGATGGCAATCGCCGCCCGTCCAAATAAACTCCCCAACCTCAAGATCACAACTTTGGGCCACCATATGGACTAATAAGGCATACGACGCGATATTAAATGGCACACCTAAAAAAACATCGGCAGAACGTTGATACAGTTGACACGAGAGTTTGCCGTTGGCAACATAAAATTGAAATAAGGCATGACAGGGTGCTAACGCCATTTTGTCTAATTCACCGACATTCCAAGCACTGACAATCAGACGTCGAGAATCGGGATTGGTTTTAATTTGGGCTAAGATATTGCTAAATTGATCAATATGACGCCCGTCTGGTGTCGGCCAAGCGCGCCATTGTTTCCCATACACAGGACCAAGATTGCCTTCTGAGTCCGCCCATTCATCCCATATGGTTACGCCATTTTGGTTGAGATAAGCGATGTTCGTGTCGCCCTGCAAAAACCATAATAACTCATGTGTAATGCTGCGGGTGTGAAGTTTTTTGGTAGTTAATAACGGAAACCCTTGAGACAAATCAAAACGCATTTGGTAGCCGAATACCGATAAGGTCCCGGTGCCAGTACGGTCTTGTTTTTCGCTGCCGTTGTCTAGAACATGGTTTAAAAGATTAAGATACGTTTGCATGTGTTGTTGCCCTATTACATGAAAGATAAAGAACGAGTCCTACCACAAACATCGGGACAGACAAAAGTTGCCCCATCGTCATCCATGGAAAAATGACAAAACCAATCTGGCTGTCGGGCTGTCTAAAAAATTCTATGCTAAATCGACACAGTGCATAGCCCATTAGAAACAGTGCGGAGACGCAACCAGCTGGGCGGGGCTTACGTGCATACCCTGCCACAACGATGAAGAGTAATAACCCTTCTAGACCGCATTCGTATAGTTGCGATGGATGACGCGAGAGGTTGTCTGCTTCCGGAAATACCATACTCCAAGGCACGTTGGTGGGACGTCCCCATAATTCACCGTTAATAAAATTACCGATGCGCCCAGCAGCCAGTCCTAAAGGAACTAACGGACAGGTAAAGTCGGCAACGACCCAAAAAGGCCGTTTAATGTGGTGTGCATATAAACCAATGGCAATAATGACCCCGATGAGTCCCCCATGGAACGACATCCCGCCTTGCCAAATTTTGACGATAGCAAAGGGATCATGGAGCAGTTCATAGGTATTATAAAACACCATATAACCGACCCTGCCGCCGAGCACCGCACCTAATGCGGCATAAAAAATCAAATCGCTGAGCTGAATGGGGGTCCAGGGTAAGTGATTGCGCTTCACACGCCATTGGGCAAATAGCCAAGCCAAGCTGAAGCCGAGCAAATACATAAGTCCATACCAATGCACATGAATGGGACCGGCTGAGAAGGCGATGGGATTAATGTCGTGAAACGCGATGCTCATGATTATTTTCCTGTGCGAACTAAATCACCTAACCCTTGTTCTTCGAGACATCTTTGGAGATGTAGGCGGATTTCAGTGGGATGTTCCAATTCTAACACGTCGGCTAAGATTTTGCGTGCATGCGTGAGCGTGAAACTACGAATCAGCCATTTGATGCGCGGTAAGCTCGCGGAATTCATACTAAAGCTGTCAAATCCCATGGCTAGGAGCAGGAGCGCACCTAAGGGATCCGATGCCATCTCACCACACACACTGACTTTGGCGCCACCGGCATGTCCGCCTTCGATAATGCGGATAAGGGTAGTGAGCATAGCCGGATGAAGAGGATCGTACAGGTTGGCCACACGCGTGTTGTTTCGATCAATCGCTAATAAATATTGCGTCAAATCATTCGTCCCTACAGAGAGAAATTCAACACGTTTAGCCAACTCTTTGGCTTGACACGCAGCTGCGGGCACTTCAATCATGACCCCGAGGGCAGGTTTTTCAATATGACAGCCCTCTTCTAACAATTCTGCATAGGCTTGATCAATCAGATAAGCGGCTTCATCGATTTCACTTAACGTCGTGATCATGGGTAGCATAATGCGTAGATTATGCAAGCCCTCATTGGCGCGCATCATGGCACGTACTTGCAATAAAAACACATCGGGATGATCTAACGTTACACGGATCCCACGCCACCCCAGATAGGGATTGGTTTCTTGTATCGGAAAATAAGGAAGCACTTTATCGCCACCAATGTCCAAGGTGCGCATGGTCACCGGTCGTGGCGCAAAAGCCTTCAGGGTTTGGCGGTAAATAATATGTTGCTCATCTTCAGAGGGAAATCGATCTCGGCTCATAAAAGGGATCTCGGAGCGATATAGCCCGACGCCCTCGGCGCCGACACTCATTGACATACCCGAATCCATTGCGAGTCCAATATTCACCAGCAATCCAACACGATGCTGATCCAGGGTTTCGGCAGGCTTATCCCGCAAATTCACCAAGCCAAGATTTAATTCATCTTCTTTTTGAATGAGTTGTTTGTATTCGGCTAAGAGCATTTTAGTTGGGGAGATAAATAATTCGCAATTATCGCCGTCGACAATGAGCGCGCGCCGTGAAACTTGGTCAAGTTTTAAACCGCGTACGCCCATGACGGTGGGTATACACAAAGAACGTGCGAGGATAGCCATATGCGAGTTCGCCGACCCTGTCGCGGAAACAATGCCCGCCAAATGACCAACGGGGACTTCAGCAAGCGTAGCCGCTGAAATTTCTTCCCCGACTAAGATGGTGCGCTTGGGATACTCGATTTCTTCTTGTTGAGACGATTGTAACTCCGCTAAAATGCGCCGCCCAATATCTCGAAAATCGGAGGCACGTTCGCGTAGATAGGGGTCGTGCATGTCTTCAAACTGTTGAATATGTTTTTTAATAACCATGGCGAGCGCTGCTTGCGCTCCGAGTTGCTCATTACGAATTTCCGTAATCACTTGTGTTTCTAAATTATCTTGATCAAGGATGCTTTGATAGACATCAAACAGTGCATGCTCCTCATCAGAAATAGACGATTTTATGCGTCGGCTGATGCGATTCATATTATCGCGGGCTGCTTGTAAGGCTTGCAAAAAAATGCTGACTTCGGACTCCACATCATCGACAAAATGTTTGGGGACCGCGTCAATATCCGCAGGGGGATAAATCACGATAGCCGTTCCAATAGCGATGCCAGGTACGGAACTTATCCCTTTCAGTGCAATCGGAACATGTTCTGTTTTTGCAGGGCCGATCTGAGGGGGTTCGGTTAATCGTGCGAGGTCTCCGGTTGCTTCGGCATGTGCAATCATCCCCCCTAATTGTGCGGCCAAGGTGATGAGAAAGGCTTCTTCTGCATCATCAAAACAACGTTGTGCACTTTGTTGTGCAATAAGGGCGCCATACAATTTACGGTGCTGAATGATGGGAACCCCTAAGAAGGCATGTAAATGCTCTTCTTTTAACAAGGGATTATAGTAGAAATCCGGATGTTCACTCGCGTCATCCATGTTAATGGGTTCTTCGCGGCGCCCGATCAAGCCAATGACACCTCGGTCCATAGGAATACGTACGACCGACTCCGCATCTTTATTTAACCCTTTCGTCGCAATTAACACATAGTCACGGTGTTTCGTGTCAATAAGAAAAACAGAGACTGCCTCGGCATAGATGGCACTGCTGACGTGTTCCACTAAAATATTGAGGGCAGACACAAGATTTTCAGATGTCGTAACGTCCTGAACGATGCGTTTCAGTACTTTTAACATGGGCTCTTAATGGTCATGATGGTGTCCTCTCTTTTGGCGCTTAGAATGGGGTGTTTGTCGTTTTTTTAATAAATACTCGAGTTCTTTTAAAGCTTGAATATAGACTTGTTTTTTAAAAAAAATAACTAATTGTTGCGGATCTTTATAATCTATCCAACGCCAACTATCAAACTCTGGAGAATGACTCAGGTCTAAACGTATTTTTTGCTCGTGAGAGACTAAACGCAGCAAAAACCATTTCTGTTTTTGACCAATCACTAACGGGTCAGTTCCGTGTCGTAAGTATTGCTCGGGCAAACGATATTTTAGCCAGCGCTTAGTTACCCCCAACACCTCCACATCGGCTCGCTCCAATCCAATTTCTTCGCGAAGCTCACGAAACAATGCTTCAGTAGGTGTTTCTCCGGAGGCCAATCCACCCTGAGGAAATTGCCAAGCATCATGCCCATAACGCTTTCCCCAAAAGACCCGATTCGATTCGTTGAGCAGAATGATACCAACGTTTAATCGATAGCCGGCCCGATCAATTAACATGACAATAGCTTAATAACAAAAAAGATGTGATGATTTTTTCATAAAAGCGCTGAGTTAGCAATTATTGAGGATGGGCTAAATCGAGTTAAACTCAATAAAGCGTTTTATTTCGATCCCTTTACTGTTTAATTGCGTCTAACGCTCCGGATCATAATGTGACCGTTCAAGCCGAAAAGCCAATCCATTGCAGCATGAAGTCAATCTTCAAAACCCGTCATGAGGTCACCTACGTTTTTGTGAAACTCAAAGTCCAATTTGGCAATC